>CAXMLP010000001.1:0-1720 GCA_964194225.1 uncultured bacterium
CAGGTCCAGAAGAGGTCCAGCGGGCGACCATGCCGTTCGGATTCGGGGATGTACTCATTACCCCCCGGCTCCACTGCCATCACGCGGTCGCCGTAGATTCCCTCGCGGACGAGTACCCCGTCCTCGATACGTTCGGCTATAGCCATCCATCCACCCCCCGACAAATGAAGACCGGCGCTTGACGGCTCGAAGTCTAAGGCAGATTGGCTGGGTTTTTTTATAGGTCTTGCGCACAATCCAGGGGCCTGGGCTTTGGGGTGCTAGCCTCCACTGCAAGTGCTAGACCTGCTGCTGAAGGGAGCCCGCGTGCCCGGTGAGGAGGCCCTCCGCGAGATCGGGATCCGGGACGGCCGGATCGTCAGCCCGGCCCCCGAGGCGAGGGAGATCATCGACCTCAAGGGCTGCCTGGTCACCCCGGCCCTGGTCGAGCCGCACATCCACCTCGACGCGGTCCTCACCGTCGGCGAGCCGCGCCAGAACCTGAGCGGCTCGCTCTTCGAGGGCATCGCGATCTGGGCTGAGCGCGTGAAGGATCTCACCGTGGAGGACGTCAAGCGCCGGGTCCGCACCGTCCTCCGCTGGCAGCTGGCCAATGGCGTCCAGCACGTCCGCAGCCATGTCGACGTCTGTGACCCCGAGCTCCGCGCCGTCCGCGCCCTGACCGAGTTGCGCGAGGAGATCGGCGACCAGATGAACCTGCAGCTGGTGGCCTTTCCGCAGCAGGGCATCCAGTCCTACGACGGCGGTGAGGAGCTGATGCGCAAGGCCATCGGGATGGGCGTTGACGTGGTCGGCGGGATTCCCCATTTCGAGATCAGCCGCGAGTACGGCGAGCAATCCGTCAAGTTCGTGATGGCGCTGGCCGCCGAGCACGGGCTGCGCGTCGACATCCATTGCGACGAGACCGATGACGACCACTCCCGCTTCGTCGAGGTGATGGCCGCCGAGACGATCCGCCTAGGGCTGGAGGGCCGGGTGACCGCCAGCCACACAACCGCCATGCACTCTTACAACAACGCCTACGCCCACCGCGTGATCAACAACATCAAGCGGGCCGGGATGCACATGGTGACCAACCCGCTGGACAACTCGGTTCTCCAGGGCCGCTTCGACGGCTACCCGATCCGGCGTGGCCACACCCGCGTCAAGGAGCTGCTCGCCGCCGGGGTGAACACCTCGATCGGCCACGACTCGGTGATGGATCCCTGGTATCCGCTCGGCTACGGCGACCCGCTCCAGGCCGCCTTCGTTCTGGCGCACTACGGCCAGATGTCAGGGGCCGAGGAGCTGCGGACGCTGATCGACATGATCACCGGCAACCCAGCCCGCGCTCTCGGCATCGAGAACTACGGCCTGGAGGTGGGGAACCGGGCCGACCTCGTCGCCTTCGCCGCCCCCACCGAGATGGACGCCATCCGCCTCGTCGCCCGCCGCCGCCTGGTCATCCGCGGCGGCAAGGTGGTGGCGCGAACCGAGCCGGCTGTGACGACGGTCGTCTGGGATGGCAAGCTGGAGGAGGTCGACTTCATGAAACCCGCGCGGTCGACCCCGCCCGCTACCCCGTCTCTGCTGGAGTCCCCGCCGGCCGCTCAGCCGGAGAACGCGGGCGAGAGCCTGGACGACCGCTGGCGGCCCTGGCGGCCGCCAGGAAGCTAGACAAGGAGGCTGAACCAAGGTCCTCCCTCCACGGAGAGGGGGGAGGTTGGAGGCTGTCTCTTAT
>CAXMLP010000002.1:0-14980 GCA_964194225.1 uncultured bacterium
GGGCAAGAAGGACAAGGCCAAGATGGCCAAGCTGCGTGAGAAATTCCTCGCCGGCGCCGCCGCCAACGGCATCGACGAAGCCACCGCCGGCTCCCTCTTCGAGGGCATCGCCAAGTTCGCCGAGTACGCCTTCAACAAAGCTCATTCCGCGGCGTATGCGGTGATCAGCTACCAGACCGCCTACCTGAAGGCGAACCACCCGCTGGAATATTTGACCGCCCTTTTGATCCATGAGCAGGGGAGCGCCGAGAAGGTCGCTGCGACCATCGTCGACTGCCGGGCCCATGGGATCGAGGTGCTGCCGCCGGACATCAACCTCAGCGATGTCGACTTCTCGATCGCCGAACGCGCGATCCGATTCGGCCTCGCGGCAGTCCGCAATGTCGGCGCCAAGGCGGTCGAGGCGATCGTGGCGGAGCGCCGCGCCAATGGTGAGTACAAGTCGCTGGCCGAGCTCTGCCGGCGCGTCAGCGGCCAGGGGGAGGTTGGCAAGCGGGTGCTCGACTCCCTGGTCCAATCGGGCGCCTGTGACACGCTCGGTGAGCGGGCCTGGTTGCTGGCCGCATTGGACCGGGCCTATGGCGCCGCTGAGCGTGACCGGCGGGACGCCGAGTCGGGTCAGGTGAGCCTTTTCGAAGGCGACAGCCTGCCCGGGATCGACGAGGAGTTCGGCATCACGGTCGAGCAGCCGATGGCCGCGGAGGACAAGCTGCGCCTGGAGAAGGAGCTGCTCGGCCTCTACCTCAGCGACCATCCCCTCAAGCGCATCGCAGCCGAGCTGGCCCGGCTGACTGATGCCCAGGGAATCGAGATCACCTCTGAGCTCCAGGGTCAGGAGGTACGGGTCGGCGGGCTGGTGCGCGATGCCCGCCGGGTGGTCACCAAGAAGGGCCAGATCATGGCCTATGTCGAGATGGAGGACCTGACGGGCAGCATCGACGTGATCCTCTTTCCCCGCCAGTACGAGCAGCACCATCGCCTCTTTCAGCCCGACGCGATGCTGGTGGTCGCCGGCAAGGTGGACCTGCGAGCCGGAAACCGTTCCAATGGCCCGACCTTGCCCGATTCCGCCGAGGTCGAGGCTGAGGCGGAGCGCGCCTCCGTCGTCTGCGAGCAGGCCTGGGCCTGGGACGACCCCGGCTGCGCGCCGATCGCCCGGAGTCAGATCCTCCATCTGGTTGTGCCGGAAAGCGCCCCGGTGGAGATGGCGGACCTGGCCCACGTGCTGGCCACCCACCCCGGCCCGGATGAGATCGTTCTGCATATCCGGCTGCGCGGCCACGAGGTGGTCCTCACCCCCAACGACCGATATCATGTCGCTGCTACGAGCCTCCTGACGGCCGAGCTCGACCGCCTCTACGGGAGCAAGGTTGCCAGCGTCGAGACGATCCGCAACCGAGCGGCACCGAGCCGGGGCCGGGGCGGTGGCCAGTACAACGGTGGTGGCCAGGGAAACGGCAATGGGAATGGAAACGGCCACCGAAATGGGCATTAGGACCATCTGACAGGACCATCTGAATGGACGAGGAGCTAATCGAGAATCCGACCGGCCGCTACGTCGTGGTCAAGGCGCTCGAGGACGGCGTCACGATCATGGGGCTGACCCGCGGCAGGGACACTCGATCGCACCATTCGGAACGCCTGGACGCCGGCGAGGTGATGATCGCCCAGTTCACCCACCAGACAGCTGCGATCAAGATCCGGGGCCGGGCGGAGATTCACACCGACGTCGGCCGCGTCGATTCCGAGTAGCCCGTCCCCGTTCCCACTCAGAGGTCGCAGGGCGGAGATCGTGGGATAAGCTTCCGGCGGAGCCCACGAATCGTTACCCGAGCGCCCCGTCGCGCGTTCGATTGGGCATCGCAAAGAAGATGAGGAATCTGCGCGCCGCCCTGGTTCTGATCGTCCTGGCCGCCGCGGTCGGCGCGGCACCGGTCCAGGCTGCAGACGACGGCCTGAGCGCCACGCTCGTTGCCGGCTGGGATGGCGGCGGCCTCGCCGGCTCCTGGGTTCCCTACACGGTGGCTTTGAAGAACGATGGTGGCCGGGACTTCAACGGCATCCTGGTTCTCCGGCCACGACTCTTCAGCCCGCCCGCCGGCGCCGCCTTCGTCCGGCCCGGCGGTGGCACGGGCACGACCTACGAGATGCCAATGGCCCTCGCCCACGGTTCCGACAAGCGGGTGACCATCTACGGCAGCTTCACCGACGCAGCGATGGGCGGGCAGAGTTATGAGGCGGAGTTGGTGGACTCGGCCGGGGTCAGCCGTGTCGTCAGCAACTCTGCCTCAGTCAGTTCACAAGTGCTCGCGCTGGGGGTGTTGAGCGACTCGGTGATCGTCGCCTCCGAGCTGCGGGACCTGCCTCGCCAGCGCTGGAGCTCCACCGGGATCGCCTCCTTCACCGCCCAGACCTTCCCCAGCAGCCAGGCTCAGCTCGGAGGTCTGACCGCGATCGTTCTGAGCAACTTCGACACCTCCACCCTGAGCCAGGCGCAGCTCCATGCGCTCCAGCAATATGTCGGCCTCGGGGGCTCCCTGATCCTCGCCGGTGGGGCCAGCTGGCGCCGCACACTCTCACCTCTGCCAGCTGTCCTGCTTCCGTTGCGGCCGGAGGCCAGCTCGACCATTTCCATGGAGCCCCTGATGGAGCTGCTCAAGGTTCCCAGCAAGCTCGAGGCGGCCTCGGTCAGCGGGCGACTGGCGGCGGGGGCGCGGCCGGTCCTCAGCGACCGGGCCGGCAACCCGCTGCTCATCGAGGCCGATTACGGTGCCGGCCGGATCGTTGAGCTCACCTACAACCCCGCCGACGAGCCATTGGCCAGCCACAGCCCTGAGTACCGCGAGTCGTGGGCGGCCGCGGTCAACCGCGTCGCGATGGGCCAGGTTCCCAGCAAGCAATTCCCGGGTCCGGGGATGATCGCCGGCGGCCCGGGGATGGCGCCCTTCGGCGGCGGCCGGCAGGCGGCTGAGTTCCAGATTGCCAACCTGGTCGGGGATGCCGCGGTCAACGCCCTGCCCTCGCTCGGCATCCTGGGGGCTCTGTTGCTCGCCTACGTCCTGCTCGCCGGACCGCTCAACTACCTCGTCGTCGGCCGCCTCGGCCGGCGCGAACTGATGTGGATCAGCGTGCCGCTGGTTGCCGTGCTGGCGACCGGGGGAGCCTACGCGGCCGGCGCCGTCGCGCACGGCTCGGACTTCATCACCAACGAGGTTCAGCTGGTCCGGTTGGCTCCCGACGGCAGTGGTGACGTGACGTTCTATGACGCGCTCTTCTCGCCGCGGCGGGGTGATTTCACTGTGCAGCTACCTGAAGGCAGCCTGGGCTCAACCGCCATCACCAGTTATCCCCAGTATTACGGGCCCGGGCCCGGCTCCACCGCGGGGGACTCCAGCGACAGGCTGATGGTAGGCCGCAACCCGCGGGTCAGCCTGCGTAACGTGAGCGTCTGGACTCCGCGCAACGTGAAGCTGGAGACCACCCTCCGTGACCCGCTGTTCATCGAAACACACCTCAAGCTGGCCAATGGCCGCATCACGGGCTCCATCACCAACCACGGGCACAGCAATGTTCGTCACCTGGAGCTAATCACGGTCGACGGGCGGATCGCCCGCCTGGTCGACGGGATCGCTCCCGGAGCGGTGGCCCAGGTTGATGGCGCGCTGGATTCGCTGGGCGCATCCGGTCCGAGCGGAATGATGATCAACGGCGGAATAGCCTGCGGCGGAAAGGGCTGCCCATTTCCCGGCGGACGCGTCGGCAGCCGCACCAGCCCGCAACGCGCCTCGGAGCTGAGGCAGGTGGGGGCACAGCTCCTCTTCAATGGCAATGGTCTCGTGCAGGCACTGGTCGGAACCACCGAACCCCTACCCTCCCTGCGGGTCGGGGGAGGGCGGCCGACCCGAACGGTAACCACCGCCTTTGTTCAGCCGGTTCAGATGGAGTCTGTCGACAGCCTGCCAACTGCGTGGGCGCCGCCCCGGCTGATCGCTGCCAACAGCAGCCCGCTCGGTGGCTCAGTTCCCTCCCTCGCCGTGCTCGACTTCGATCTCCCGGCCGGCGCGACCACAGGCCTCAGCCTCACCTCCGGGGGCAACGCCGGATTCGCAGCTCCCGGCTTCAACGGATCCCCAGCTCCCGGCTTCAGCCCCTTCCAACGGACGTTGGGCGAGATCTACGACTGGAAAACCCACAGCTGGTCTCCGCTCGACTTGACAAAGGCGGTCCAGCTGACGGAGTCACAACTGGGGCCCGGGTTGGTACGCATCCGCACCGAGGGTGCCCTGTTCCTGCCCCGCCTGCAAATGAGCAACGACCAAGCGAGGCCTTCGAGTTGAGTCAGCCCGCTCGAGGGGTGGAGCGTTGATCTCGGTAGAGAACCTCCACAAGAATTTCGGATCGCAGGTCGCCCTCGACTCGGTCTCCTTCACCGTCCCCAAAGGTGAGATCTTCGGATTTGTCGGGCCCAACGGCGCCGGGAAAACGACGACGATCCGCATTCTGGCGACCCTCAGCCAGGCCGACACGGGTGAGGCGACGGTCGCTGGGATCCCGGTCGGCGCCGACCCGGCCGGGGTGCGCAACGTAATCGGCTACATGCCCGATTTCTTCGGTGTTTACGATCGGCTAACTTCCATTGAGTATCTGGAGTTCTACGCCGCCTGTCATGGCGTGCCGCGCCGCCGCCGCGCCGCCGTGGCAGGCGAGCTGCTCGAGCTCGTGGACCTGGGGGATCGGCGCGAGGCCCAGGTCGACACCCTGAGCCGCGGCATGAAACAGCGGCTTGGGCTGGCTCGGGCCCTGGTGCACGACCCGGCTGTGCTTCTGCTCGATGAGCCTGCCTCAGGGCTTGACCCCCGAGCGCGGGTGGAGATGAAGGAGCTGATCCGGGAGCTGCGGCGGATGGGCAAGACCATCCTCATCTCGAGCCACATCCTGCCCGAGCTGGAGGAGCTCTGCACGTGGGTCGGCTTCATCGATGGCGGGCGGATGGCGGCGGCCGGCCCAATGGCCGAGATTCGCGACGGCGTTTTGGGCGGGCGCCGGCTCCGAATCGAGCTGGCCGAAATGTCGGAAGGGGAGCTGGCCAGGGCAGAGGAGGTCCTCCAGAGCCACCCCGGCGTCGTAGCCGTCAGCCGCTTCCCCGACCATATCGAGGTGGCGGTCGGCGAGCAGGTGGTGGATGACGACCTGCTGGCGCTGCTGGTCGAGCGCAGGTTGAGGGTGCGCTCGTTCGCGCTGATCCCCGGGGACCTGTCAGAGGTTTTCATGCGCCTCACCAGGGATGTGAGGTCGTGAGCATCTGGACACGCGTCGCGGCTGGTCTCGACAACCCGATCGTTGTGAAGGAGGCGGTATCCCGCATGCGCTCCTGGCGGGCGCCGGTCGTCGCCACCGTCTACCTCTCACTGATCGGGCTGATTGGCTTCGCCTTCCTGAACCTCGGCACCGCCGCCAACAGCTATTCGGCGGGCCGGCCGGTCGCCGCTGTGGTGGGCGCCCAGGCTTTCGCGGCGATGGCCTTCTTCCAGCTCGTACTCGTCTGCCTTTTCTCGCCGGCGCTGGCCGCGGGTGCGATCAGTGGCGAGCGGGAAAGGCAGACCCTCGACGTCCTTCTCGTCAGCCGAGTCTCTGCATTCGGGATCGTGTGGGGCAAGCTGATCGCCTCGATCGGGTATGTCCTGCTTCTGATCCTCACCGCGCTACCTCTGTTCTCGGTCGTATTCCTCTTTGGTGGGATCGATTTCCAGCAGTTCCTCCTATCGCAGGTCATCACCATTGCAACCGCGCTCTCTCTGGCCTCGATAGCCCTCTTCTGCAGCGCCCTCTTCCAGCGCAGCCTGCCGGCTACGGTCGCCAGCTACGCGGCGTCATTCTTGCTCACGATCGGCACGGCGGTGATCAGCTTCCTGGTCGGTGCCAGCCAGGCGGTGAACCGCGTGCCGACGAGTAAACTCCAGGCGGTACAGGCAGCTCAGCCGGTGGTTGCTGAGTGGTTTTTCAATCCCTTCTATGCTCTCGTCACAGTCCTGCAGCCGTCCCCCGCGGGGCGCCTCACCGCCCGCGGTTTCAGCCAGCTCCTCTTTTTCGGGCAGCCCGAGTCCGGGGTTGTCGCCGTGGGTGGGCCGCAGCTGGACCCCTGGCTGATCACCGTCCTTTTCGAGGCACTCCTCGCGATCGCCGCCCTGGTCGGCGCCGTCCTTCTGGTCAGGGGTCGGCGGGCGATGCGACCTCGGCGGACCTCCGAGGCAGCGGCCGAGGTGTCCGAGTGAGCCCCGTGCAGGAGCTGCTCCGCCGCGGCCGGCGGACACTGCTGGCCGGCCGGGCGGTCACCTGGGCGGTTCGCGGCGCAGCGGCGGGATTGCTGTTGGCACTGATCGCAGAAGTCGGGATGCGGGCCTTCCCGGTGGACCCTGCATGGCGCGTCCTGCTGGTCTGCGGGGCAGCGGGTCTCCTGGTGGCAGGGGCCGGGTGGCTGAGGGCCTGGCCCTCGCAGGTTCAGGTTGCGCGCCTCGTGGACGTGCGACTGGGCGGCCGTGAGCGCATCTCGACGGCCTTGGAGTTCGCAGCGGTCGAGGGTTTCCTGGTCGGCCGCCAGCGCGCCGACGCAGCTGACTGGGCGGCGCGGGCGGATGCGGCAGCCATCCGAGACCCGGGTCGGCCAACGCGAGCCGCCCTCGTTGCCATCACAGCCCTGATCGCCGCGGCCGCGCTCGCCCTGGCTCCGAACCCAGCGCTCCAGAACCTGCGTGGCCAGCGCGCAACCGAGGCCGCGAAGGCGGCGACGGCGCTCGAGGTCGGCAATCTCATCAAGGAGGCTCAGAAGGGAGCGCCCGGTGCAAATGACGAGCAGCGGCAGGCCCTGGTCAGGGAGCTCAAGAATGCGCAGGGCGAGGTGCGCAAGGCCCCCGATGCACAGGCGGCAGTGGCCGCTCTCAGCCAGGCGCAGGCGAACATCCGCCAGCTGCAGGATCCCAATCTTGCCAATCGCCAGCAGGCAGCGGCGGCAGCCGGTCAGCAGTTGCAGTCGGACGCCGATGCGGCAAAGGCTGGCCAGGCGCTCGCCGCGGGGGACAACAAGGCTGCGGCGGGCGAGCTCAAGAATCTCGCCGCCGCAGTTCCCCGGCTTGAGCCCTCTGCGCAGGTCAAGCTCGGCGAGAGCCTTGAGCAGGCGGCCGCTCGGTCGGCGGCAGGCAACCCCAAGCTCTCCCAGGCACTCAGCAAGGCCGCTCAGGCCCTGAAGCGGGGTGATTCGGCCGCTGCCCAGCAGGCCTTGCAGGCGGCGGCCCAGGCCGCTGCTCAGCAGGCGGCTGACGAGGAGTTCCAGGGGGACGCCGCCCAGGCCGTGAACGGGCTTTCGGCGGCAAAGAGCAAGCTCGAGGCTCAGGCTCAATCCCAGGGCCGGTCCCCGGGGCAGGGCCAGGGCCAAGGGCAGGGGCAAGGGCAAGGGCAAGGCCAGGGCCAGGGCCAGGGGCAAGGCCAAGGGCAAGGCCAGGGGCAGGGCGGCGCCGGACAGGGTACCGGGGGTGGCCCCGCGTCGAATGGGGCCGCCAAACGCCCGTCTGAAAAGGTCTACGTCCCCGGCCTGAGTCAGGGCGCTGGCGATCCGCAGGGTAGGGCCGGCGATCCCAATCGGGGCACCGACACTCAGCTGGTGCCCTATTCCGAGGTGTTCGCCGAGTATCAGGCGGCCGCCCAGAGTGAGGTGGACCGACAGCTGCTCCCCCAAAGCGCACGCGATCTGGTTCGCGACTATTTCGCCGATCTGGGAAAGTAATTTGTGACCACCGCCCCGGAAACGCCGCTGGAGATGACTCCCGAACGCTTTGCCGAGATCACGCTGGCGATCGAGAAGGAGCTGGGCCGGTTCATGGTCGGGCAGTCGGACCTGATCCGGTTGACGCTCATCGCGCTGATCGCCGGCGGCCACATCCTTTTGGAAGGCGTGCCGGGCCTTGGCAAGACAGTTCTGGTGCGCTCGCTGGCCAGCGTCCTCGATCTCGACTTCTCGCGGGTCCAGTTCACCCCCGACCTGATGCCGGCGGACATCACCGGCACCCACATCGTGACCGAGGACGACGCTGGCCACCGTAAGTTCGAGTTCCAGCCCGGGCCGCTCTTCACCAACCTGCTCCTCGCCGATGAGATAAATCGGGCCACCCCGAAGACGCAGAGCGCTCTGCTCGAGGCGATGGGGGAGCGGCAGGTCACGGTGGGCGACCGGACCCGCCAGCTGGCCGAGCCGTTCTTCGTCCTCGCCACCCAGAACCCCATCGAGCTGGAGGGGACCTACCCGCTGCCCGAGGCCCAGCTCGACAGGTTCTTTTTCAAGCTGGTGGTGCCGTTCCCGGACGCAGCTGAGCTAGGTGAGATCGCCCGTCGGACCACGGGCAGCACGACTGTCCAGCTGCAGGTGGTAGCCGGCCGGAGCGAGCTGGCAGCGATGCGCGCGCTCTCCCGGGAGGTGCCGATAGCGGCCCATGTGATGGACCAGGCGGTCGCGCTCGTGATCGCGACCCATCCCGACAAGCCGAGCTCCCCCGATGAGGTGAAGCGCTACGTTCGCTGGGGCTCGAGTCCGCGCGGCCTGCAGGCCTTGATCCTCGCCGCTCGGATTCGCGCGCTGCTCGACGGCCGTTTCAACGTGGCTCATGAGGACGTGTCGGCAGTCGCTCCCGCCGCCCTGCGTCATCGCGTGTTCCTCAATTTCGAGGCGGACGCAGCGGGGTTCAGCGCGGACTCGGTGGTCGCGGCCGTGATCAGCGCAACGGCAGGTGCTAAGTCCCGCTGAGCTGAACCTGCTCAGCCGGCTGGACCTCTCATTTCGAAGGCCGGTCAGCGGTCTCTACGCGGGCGAGCGGAGGAGCCCCCGCGCTGCGCGGTCACCCGAGTTCTCGGACTTTCGACCCTATGTGGCCGGCGATGACTTCAGGCAGATCGATTGGCGCGCCTACGCCCGGCTGGAGAGGCTGATGCTCCGGCTCTACGTGGCGGAGGAGGAATCGTCCCTCAATGTCGTGCTCGACGCCAGCGCATCGATGGAGGTGGGGACCCCGGCCAAGTGGCCGGCCGCCCGCCGGCTCGCCGCCGCGCTGGCGTTCATCGGGCTTTCCAGCATGGACCGGGTGGCCGTCGGTGTGCTCGGCGACCGCCGGCTCCACACGCCTCACCTGCGCGGGAAGGATGGGGTCGCCCGGATCTGGTCCTTCCTGGAGACCCTGCAGACCGGCGGCGCCGCGGGGCCCGCGCAGCTGACCGAGCTGGATTGGTCGCGGCCTGGGATGACGGTGGTGATCTCCGACTTCCTGAGCGAGGAGAGCAAGGGGGTCGCGCAGTGGTCGGCGCCCGTGGCGGGACTGCGGCGCCGTCGTCAGGAGCCCCTGCTGTGGCAGATCCTCGCCCCGGACGAGGAGAACCCGACCCTCTCCGGCGATTGGCTGCTGGTGACTGCCGAGTCCGAGGAATCGAGGGAGCTGACCATCACCCCGGCGCTGGTCGCCGAGTATCTCTCCGGTCTGGCAGATCACCGGGCGGCTCTGAGGCAGGCAGCCGATGGCGCCGGTGGCAGGCTCGTGGCCAGCCTCTCCTCGCACGGGCTCGAGGAGCAGATGGTCGCGGGTATGGCGCGCGGGGCGATCCGCCGATGACCCTGCTGGCGCCGATCGGGGCTCTCGCCCTGCTGGCTCTGCCGGCGATCCTCGTCCTCTATTTCCTGAAGGTGCGCCGGCCGCAGACCCGGGTCGCGACCATCCAGTTCTGGCGGCCGTTTGTCGCCGACCGGCAGGCCAACACCCCATGGCAGCGATTGCGGCCCAGCCTGCTGCTGGCTCTGCAATTGCTGGCGGCGCTGGCACTGGCGCTGGCCCTCCTCCGGCCCGGCCTCAGTGGCGCCGCCGGGATCGACCGCACCACGGTCGTCCTGCTCGATGGCTCAGCCAGCATGTCCGCCACTGATGTCAGTCCGACCCGGTTCGACGCCGCCGTCGCCCGTGCTCGCCGCCTCGCGGGCCAGCTTGGACCGGGCCAGCAGATGGCGGTCGTTCTGGTCGGGCAGCACGCCGCGCTGCTGGCGCCGCCCAGCCACGACACGGCTGTCATCAATGCCGCGCTCGACCGAGCCCACCCGACCGGCGGCGAGGTCGACCTGGGCGAGGCTCTCTCGCTTGCCAACGCCGTCGTCAGCGGCCGCCCCGGCGGCTCCATCCTGCTGCTCGGAGACGGCCATGCTCGGCAACCCGGCGCTCCGCCCAGGCTTGCCGCCCCGCTCCATTTCGAGCCCATCGGGGTCAGCGGCGAAAACCTCGCGATCGAGGCGATCTCACGCGCCAGGTCGAATTCGGTGTTCATCCGTGTCGGCAATTACGGCAGGGTCGAGCGTGACGCCCGGATCGAGATCTTTGCTGATGAGAGGTTGGTCGATGTGCTGCCCGTCCGGGTCGGCGGCAACTCCACCGCCGACCTCACCTGGACGGGACTCTCAGCTCGGACACAGGTGCTCCAGGCGAGGATCACACCGGGCGACGCGCTTGCCATCGACGATTCCGCCTGGCTGGTGACGAGCGCTCCGCCGGTCCGCAGGGTGCTGCTGGTCACCGAGGAGAATGGTTTCCTGGAGCGCGCATTGAAGCTCCGGTCGGGAATCGACCTGACAGTGCGGAAAAAGGCCAACTTCAAGGCCGGCGAGCCCTATGACCTCTACGTGTTCGACGGGTGGGTACCGCCCGGCAAACTGCCCGAGCCCGCCCTGGTCATCGCGCCGACGGATGGCGTGGGACCGGTGCCGCTGGGCTCCCAGTTGAGTCCCGGCGCCGTGCTGCCGGGGGACCAGCGGGATCCGCTCACTCAGGATGTCGTGCTGAAAGATGTTCATGTCCAGAGCGCCTATCGGGTTGCGGTTCCGCCCGGCTGGCGAACGGTGATCGCCGCCGTCGACACTCCTCTGTTGCTGGTCCACGAGGGTGAGCCGCGGATCGCCGAGCTGACTTTCGACATCCACCATTCGGACCTGCCGCTGCGGCCCGCTTTCCCGATCCTGGTCCAGAACCTGCTCGGATACCTGCTGCCGGGCGGATACGAGAACCGGATCTTCCCGACCGGGCGCCCGGTGACGATCGCCGCCGAGCCGGGCGCGCGGTCCATCGAAGTCGTCACTCCCTCCGGCCGGGTGGTCAGGTTGGGGCCGCCGTTCCCACCTTCACCGTTCAGTGAGACCGCCGTCCCCGGGGTCTACACCGTCCGCCAGCAGCTGCCGGCCGGTCCGCGGCTGAGCCAGTTCGTGGTCCAGTTCGCCGACCCCGACCTCTCCCGGATCGCCGTCGGCGGAGCCCCACTCGTGCTGGAAAGCAACCGCCCGGCGACGGCTCCTCCGCGTGGCACGCTCGAACTCTGGCCCTGGCTGGCAGTCGCCGCCCTTCTCCTCCTGACCGGTGAGTGGTGGGTCTTCCACCGCGGTCCTCGACTGGGTCACGCATGAACGGCCTGGGCATCATCGTGCTCAGCCCGCAGTGGCTGCTCCTGCTGCTCCTCATCCCCGGGCTCTACTGGGTATGGCGACGCTGGCCGCCGCCCCTGGCGCGGCGCCGCGGGCGCGCCTCCCTAGCCCTGCGCGCAGCCCTGGTGGCGTTGCTGGTGCTGGCGCTCTCGGGGGTGCGACTCACGACCCAACCGCACCAGCGCGCCATCATCGCCGTGGTCGATCTCAGCGCCAGCGTCAGGAACAGCGTCGATGCTGAGGCAGCCGCAGTCCGCCAGCTGGCCGCGGGCAAGGGAGGCGACGATCTCTTCGGCATAGTGACCTTCGGCCATGACGCGGCGGTCGAGCTGCCGCCAACCCGCCACCCCCAGTTCGAGGTATTCGAGACACAACCCGACCCGAGCTACAGCGACATCGGCGGAGCCCTCAGGCTCGCGGCCGGCATCATTCCCGACGGCTACGCGCGCCAGCTGGTACTCATCTCAGACGGCCGTCAGAACCTTGGGGACGCTGCGGCCACGATCGCCGCACTGCGCGCCGAGGGCGTCCGCGTCGACGTGCTGCCGATGGGGGTGGCACCCACCGCCGAGGTGCTCGTGCTCAGTGTGGAGGCGCCGGCTGAGCTGCGGGTCGGACAGAATGCCTCGGCGACAATCCGGCTCCGCTCGACGGGTCCGGCCCGGGCCCGGGTGATTTTCACCGCGGATGGACGCGAGCGCGAGGTGCGTGACGTCGAGATTCCCGCCGGGATTTCCAACCAGGTCTTCACCGTGCCTGCATTCGAACCTGGCCTGCACCGGGTGCGGGTCGAGCTGGCCGACGCTCAGCCGGACACCTACCCCGACAACAATGTCGGGGAGGCCGCGATCCGGGTTCTCGGCCGGCCCAGTGTGCTGGTCCTGGAGGGGGCTCCCGGCGACGGCGACAATGTCGCCGCCGCGGTCGCCGCAACAGGTAGCAGGGTGGACCGCCGATCGGCTCTTCAGGCACCGGTGGACACGGGAGTGCTCGGCCAGTACGACTCGATCGTCGTGGTCAATACGGCGGCGGATCAGTTTCCAGCCGGCGCGCTGGACGCCCTCGAGGCCACCGTCCGCGACCTCGGCCACGGCCTGGTCGCGATCGGCGGGCCGAATTCTTACGGTCCCGGCGGTTGGCAGAACACCGGCCTCGAGCGAGCGCTGCCGGTGCGCATGGATCTGCCGCCGCGAAAGGAAAAGCCGCGCGTGGCCGTGGTCCTGATGCTGGAGTCCACCGAGAACCCGAGCCTCGACCCGGTTGTGATCGGTGCCGCTGAGGCCGTGATCGACAAGCTGACGCCCGAGGACCAGGTGGCCGTGACCGACAACCAAATCGGGTTTGCGATTCCGATGCAGCACGTGGTTGACAAGAAGGCACTTGACCGCGCTCTGGAGGGCGCCCAGCTTGGCGACGGACCCTACATCAACTATTTCAAGCTCGCGGGGGAAGCCCTGCTCAAGACTGACGCCCCCCTCAAGCACATCGTCATCCTGGGTGACGGAGATGAAATATCAGGCCGCGATAGCAGCTACCAGACCTACCTCGAGGCTCTGCGAGCGAAGGGGATCACGACTTCGGCGATCGGGATCAACACCCACGGCGACCCGAGTTTCATGGCCAACATGCAGGACCTTGCGAGATGGGGCGGGGGTCGCTTCTACGAGTCGCGTGACACCTCGCAGATACCGCAGCTCTTTCTCAAGGAGAGCCAGGTGGCGCTGCGGCCCTGGTATGAGCAGGATCCCTTCTTTCCAAAGGTGACCGCCGCCGGTGACCTGCTGGCGGGAGTTCCGCTGGGGACCTTTCCCGAACTCGGCGGCTACGTCGTCACCACGGCCAAGCCTGGGGCCGAGGTCTATCTCACGTCTCCCAAGCAGGATGCAGTGCTGGCCGGCTGGCAATACGGCCTCGGCCGGGCGGTGGCCTGGACCAGCGATTCCAAGGGCCAGTGGACGGCCGGTTTTCTGCGCAACGAGGTCTCCGGCAAGCTCTTCTCCCGGATGGTCACCTGGACGCTGCCGGAGGGTGGCGGTGGGAAGCTGCAGACCCAGGCCCGCGTCAGCGGCGACAGCCTCGAGGTGACGGTCACGGGACCTGAGACCGTGTCCGGTACGACCCTCCAGGTGGGCGTGCTTGGCCCCGACCTGAAGAGTTCGACGACAGTGCTTCCGGCGGTCTCACCGGGACATTGGCAGGGGCGGCTGCCCGTCGGTGCCGTTGGCACCTACCTGCTTCGCGTCGTTCTCCAGAAGGACGGGACACCGCTCGCGCAGGCCGATGCCGCCGTCGTCGTTCCCTACTCGCCCGAATACCTTGAGTTGGGTCGGGATGACGCACGGTTGAGGGCGTTCGCTCGATTGGGGGGCAAGCTCCTGGATAAACCGGCCGAGGCCTGGCGGCTCGAGCCGATCAGGGTGCCAACCAGCTCCAACATCTTCTGGCTGCTGCTTGCGCTGGTCGCCCTGCTCTGGCCGCTCGACGTTGCGCTCCGCCGCCTCACGATGACTCGCGCCCAGGCCAGCGCGGCGCTCCGTGCCCTGGCCACCCTACGGCGGCCGCCTGACATCGAGCTCGAAGCCGTGCCTGAGCTTGCCCGCCTTCGCCAACGGGTGGCGCCCTACCGGCGCCGGGCGGCCGCCTCACCTCCGCCACCAACCGTTCGCGGAACTCCGGCGGCGCAGCCGGACGCGCGAGATCGTCAAACTGAGGATCCGGAGGCCGAGGCATTGTCCGCCCGGCTGCTCGACGCGAGGAGGAAACGACGTGGAACAGGCGACTGACTTTGAGCTGCCGGCCGAGGACGGCTCGACCTGGCGACTGGCGGACAAGCTCGCCGCCCAGCCCGTCGTCCTCATCTTCTATCGAGGCGACTGGTGACCCTATTGCAACGGGCAGTTGGCCTCGTATGCACGGATGTGGGAGCGGTTCCAGGCCGAAGGCGTCGCGCTCGCGGGGATCGTGGTCGACCCCGTTGAGCAGAACCGGGCAATGGTCGACAAATTGCTGCTGCCGTTCCCGATCCTGAGCGACCCGGATTCGCGGGTGATAAGAGAGTGGGGGGTGCTGAACGAGAAGGAGATGAACATCGCGCGCCCCGCCATCTTCGGGATTCGGCGAGATCGGAGCATCGCCTACAGCTACATCGGCGAGGACTTCGCCGACCGGCCGGACGATGATCACGTGTTCAGCGGCCTGAAGGAGGTGACCCGGTAGTGGCGAAGGGAGACCCCGCCTTTCAGCTCGAGAATCTGGTGCCCTATATGCGCGGCGCTCAATTCGCGGTCACCGCGATGAGCCGCCGGCACAGCGTCCACGACCCCGACCTGCGCTCCGACGCGGAGCGCTACATCGCCATGGCGGCGCGCTACCAGGAGGCCGCGAAGGCCACCTTCAAACTGCGCCAGGAGAAGGCCCGAGGGTAGAATCCTCGGGCTGCGCGCCTACGTAGCTCAGTCGGTAGAGCACTTCCTTGGTAAGGAAGAGGTC
>CAXMLP010000003.1:0-2444 GCA_964194225.1 uncultured bacterium
CCTCATTTGACCGTTACAGTCCACTAGGTAGGGCAACGCGGGCGGTTCCGGAAGGAGGCCCGCTCCCCCTGCCCCGTCTAAACTCCGGAACGTGGTGTCTGAGCCCAGCCAGCTGTCGATTTCGCGGGAAACGCTCCCCGGGAGCCAGGTCGCGATGACGATCGAGGTCCCCACCGCGGATGTCGAGGCTGCCTATGACCGGGTCCTGAGCCGACTCTCGCAGAAGGTCAAGATCCAGGGATTCCGGCCCGGCAAGGCGCCCCGCGCGGTCGTCGAGGCGCGCGTCGGGCCGCAGGCTCTCCGCGAGGAGGTGATCGAGGCCCTCGTGCCCCAGGTGGTGAGCCGCGCCCTGGCCGAGAACGAGGTGGAGGCGATCGACCGGCCACGCATCGACATTGTCGAGTTCGAGCGCGGCCGGCCGGCTCGCTTCACGGCCACGGTCAGCGTCATGCCCGAGGTGAAGCTGGCTCCACTCGACTCGATCAAGGTCGAACCCACCACCACCGAGGTGACCGACGAGATGGTCGACAACCGAATTGCCGAGCTCCTCGATTCCCAGGCCTCGATCGAGCCTGTCGAGCGAGAGGTTCGCGATGGCGACCTGGTGATCGCCGACCTCGACGTCAGCGCTGACGGTCGCGAGGTGCCGGCCGCCTCCCGGCGAGCGATGGAGATTGAGGTCAAGGACGGAGTCCTGATCCCCGAGCTGAGGTCGGCCGTCCCGGGCAAGAAGGTCGATGAGATCGCCGAGGCGGACGTGCACATGCCCGCCGACACCTCGGAACCGGAGCTGGCGAACAAGCTCGCCCACCTGAAACTCACCATTCGCGGGGTCAAGGAGAAGATCGTTCCCCCCCTCTCAGACCAGATCGCCGGGGTCATCTCCAATGGCGAGCAGAAGACTGCCCTCGAACTCAAGATCGCCGTCCGGCGGGACCTCGAGGAGCAGGCCAGACGGTTCGACGAGCTGGCCCTGGAACAGCAGGTCCTCAAGGCGGTGGTCGAGGGCTCCGAGGTGGAGGTGCCGGCCTCCCTCGTCGACCATGAGGTCGCCCACCAGCTGGAGGACATGGAGAAGCGGCTGCAGGCCCAGGGCTTGCGCATCGACCGGTACTTCTCCTATTCGGGCACCACCGCCCAGGAGTGGGCCGCCAAGGCCCGCCCGGACGCGCAGGCCCGCCTCAAGGTGGACATGGTGCTGGGTGAGGCGACCAAGCAGTTGAAGGTCAACCCGACGACCGACGAGGTGATGGCCTACCTCGCCGCTGAGGCTGCCAAGGACGACCAGCTGAAGGGGCAGGTGGGGGAGTTGGCTCAGAACGTCCAGGCTGTCGATTACTTCCGCCACCGCCTGACGCGGCTGCGCACTCTGGAGCGGCTGGTGGCGATCGCAATGGGCGAGAAGCCCGCCGCGGGGGCCGCCGGGCTCTCCGGAAAACGGGGGGCATAATGAGCCACATGGACGAAGTTCGCGATTACCTGGTGCCGATGGTCGTCGAGACCACCAATCGTGGCGAGCGCGCCTTCGACATCTATTCCCGCCTGCTGAAGGACCGGATCGTGTTCATCGGGACCCCGATCGACGATGGGGTCGCCAACCTGGTGATCGCCCAGCTCCTCTACCTCCAGTCCGAGGATCCCGAAAAGGACATCAGTCTCTACATCAACAGCCCGGGTGGAGTCGTCTCCGCCGGTCTCGCCATCTACGACACCATGCAGTTCGTCCGCCCCCGAATCTCCACCCTCTGCATCGGCATGGCCTATTCGATGGGCGCCGTCCTGCTCTGCGGGGGCGCTCCCGGCCTGCGGTTCGCCCTCTCGCACGCCAACATCCTCATCCACCAGCCACTGGGCGGGACCCAGGGACAGGCCTCCGACATCCAGATCCACGCCCGGGAGATCCTGCGCACTCGCGAGCTCCTGAACCAGATCATCGCCAACCATTCCAAGCAGGAGCTCGAGAAGGTCCAGCTCGACACCGAGCGCGACTTCTTCATGACCCCCGAGCAGGCCAAGGTCTACGGGATCATCGACGACATCATCCAGGCCCCGATCAAGGAGCTCCAGCCGGCAGCGAAGGAGAAAGCCAGCTGACGTGCACTGTCTGTGATCTTCCGCCGGCGGGATAAGGCGGGCGCTGCCAAGCGCCACAAGCCGAAGTGCTCGTTTTGCGGGAAAGTGCAGGGTGATGCCGGCAGCAGGGGTAAAGTGAGATTAATCGCCGGTCCCGGCGTTTACATCTGCAGCGAGTGCATCAGCCTTGCCAATGAGATACTGCGCGGCGATAATTCGCCGGCGCCAGCCTAGAAGCCCAGGGAACTCTCTATGAACGAACGCGAAGACCGACGCCGGTACACACGATGCTCCTTCTGCGGAAAGGGTCAGGACCAGGTGCGCAAGCTGGTCGCCGGACCCGGCGTATACATCTGCGACCAGTGCATCGA
>CAXMLP010000004.1:0-5446 GCA_964194225.1 uncultured bacterium
TCGGCGAGGGAACCAGCGAGGTCCAGCGCATCCTGATCGCCCGCGAATTGGGCCTTTAGGGCACTTCCAAGCGGGCGGAACTGCCCGCCCCAGCCACAAAATTGGCGGATCCGCCCGCCCGGGCCACGAAATTGGGGAAGCCGGCCGCCATCTCGGCCAGAACCGGCCCCCGCAGGCCGCCCAGCTCCGCGGCCGTCGGCGGTGCCGTCTCGGCCGCCCCGGGGCTTACCCGCAGGTCCCAACCGGTCGCCGCCCGGACGCTCTTGACCGTTTCGCCGGGATGCCAGGAGCGGAGCTCGAGGATTCCATCGGCGCCGGGCGCCAGGACTGCTTTGGGAGTGACCACCAGGTGCGGCCGCCCCGCAGCGGTGGCGAACTCCACCTCGGGGACGAAGACGCGAGGTGAGTGTTCGGTCCGAAACAGGATCACGCGCTTGACCAGCGGGTAGAGCACCGCCGAGCCGAAGGCGCCCGGGAAGCGGCGCCCGCCCACCTGGTGCAGGTTGATCCGGCCTCGCCTGTCGATCTGCACACCGGAAAGGAAGAAGAGATCGAGCTTTCCCCGCTGCGCCAGGTCGAAGAACTCCTTGCTGCCGATGAAGGCGACCCCATCCGCGATTCCACGGAGGCGGATGCGGACCTGCGGCGCGTGCGTGTGGCGCGCCAGCAGCACGCCGGCGGCCGGCAGTGGGGAATTGACCCCGATCCCGACGGACTCACGATCATGCACCTCCCGGGCGATGACCGCGGCCATCAGCTCCTCAGGCGAGAAGCTCATCGAGATAGACCTGCATTGTGGCCGGGTCCCGAGCCGCCTCCAGGTATTCCCGGATCCCCTCTTGGTCGTCCGGGAAGCGGCCGTAGCAGCCGATCGGGAGAGAGCCTCCGGGGATGACGGCGATCGCCTCCACATAGGCTCCCGGGATCAGCTGCTCATCGGGCTTGAGGGAGGCCGTCGCCTCGTCCGCCACCTCCTCAACGGTGGCCACAACGACGCCGGACGCCTGCACCAGCAGCCTGTCGTCGAACTCGATCGTCGTCACCAGGTTGCCTTCTCGATCCGCCCGGAGGCAGTGGACGAGGGCGATCTCGGGAGCTATCGCCGGCACCAGCACGATGCGGCTGCCCTCCCGGTACGGATCGTCGATAACCTGCCAATCCCCACGCTGCCCGAGCAGGTCGGAGCCGAAGAGCCCGGGCACCGGGGCGAACGAGACACCCGACGCTCCCGCCTGCAGCGCCATGAGCATCGCCGGGCAGCTCGAATCGATGATCCTGAGCTGGGCCTGCTCGGCGGCACGAGTGAAATTGGGAGCGGCACCGTGTTCACCCAGGTCGACGCCCGAGGTGTGGAGGCTGCGGACCGCGCCGGCCGCGATCAGGAGATCCTCGGCCAGGCCCCCGGTCGGGACCGTGACCAGGTCCAGGTTGCGGATTCCCCGTCGGATCAGCTCCCTGACCAGGGCCATCGGCGGCAGGCGTCCGATCCCAAGCAGTGCCCCATCCGGCACCAGTTGCGCCAACTCCTCAAGAGTGACAAATCGCGCCATCAGGTTTCCGCCAGTCTCAGCTCAGCGCCGCCGGCGGCTGGCCCTACTCGTCGGGGATCTCGTCCAAAACAGGTGTCATCTCGCAGACCCAGCGGCCGTCGTCAAGGCGGCGGATGAACCTGCCGTAGCCCGCGTTTCGGGTCACATTCGAGAACTGGTCCTGGGCGATGAGCGAGCGCAGGCGGGCGAGGTCCCCGTATTCGGGATCGCGCATGATCCCGCCGACGACGCCGGCCAGCTCGCGCCATTGGCCCTCGGACAGCGGTTCCGCGTAGCCCGCGATGGTGACGAGCAGAGCCGCGGTCGAGCCGGTGATGGTGTCCGGGAGGACCTTGTGCGTCTTGGCCCGGTGGATGACCTCCTTGCCCTGCTCGATGATCAGAGCGATCCGGTCCCTGCGCACGCCGATGATGTCGCGGCCGCTGCCCACGGTGGTGCCTTCGAGGTAGCGGGGCCCAGGGTTCATTTGCGCCGCTTATTTTAAGCGGGGTATGAATTCCGACCCCGCCGCCGGTCACCGGGAACTCCGAATGGCGGTGCGCGACTTTGCGAGTTCGGTGGTGAAGCCCCTCGCCCAGCGAACTGACCACGAGCATCGATTCCCGGAGGAGGCACTGAGCGCAGCCGCCGAACTTGATCTCATGGGCATCCTGGTGCCGGCCGCCTACGACGGGGCGGGCCTGGACCACCTTGCGTTTGCGATCTGTATCGAGGAGATCGCGACCGCCTGCGCCAGCACCGCGGTCCTTGTGGATGTCCACAACTCGGTGGCGGCCGAGCCGATCGTCCTATTTGGCAGCGACGAGCAAAAGCGCGCCTGGCTGCCGGGAATGGCGCGGGGGGAGATCATCGGCGCCTTCGCTCTCACCGAGCCCGCCTCGGGCTCGGATGCGGCCAGCCTGCGAACCAGCGCCCGCCGGGAGGGAGCCGACTACGTGCTCAACGGCACCAAGGTCTTCATCACCGGCATCGGCAGGGCCGGGATGTACCTGGTCTTCGCCCGGACCCGGCCCGATGAACCCGGCGCCGCGGGCGTCAGCTGCTTCATCGTTCCGGCGCAGGCGCCTGGGCTGCGAATGGGACAGATCTTTCACAAGATGGGCCTCCACGGGTCGCCGACGGGCGAGCTGGTCCTCGAGGATGTCCGCGTCCCAGCGGCAAACCTGCTTCACGAGGAGGGCGGCGGGTTCCGCGTCGCCATGCGAGCTCTGGATTCAGGCCGGATCGGGATCTCCGCCCAGGCACTCGGCATCGGCCAGGCAGCGCTCAATGACGCGGTCGCCTATACGAAAGAGCGCGAGCAGTTCGGCCAGCCGATCGCCTCCTTCCAGGGCGTCAGCTGGATGCTGGCGGACATGGCAACCCGTTTGGCAGCTTCGCGCCAGCTCGTCTATCACGCCGCCGACCTCTGCAGTCGGGGCCTCCCCTTCACCAAGGAGGCATCGATGGCGAAGGTGTTCACCACCGACTCGGTGATGGCCATCACCACCGATGCGATCCAGGTCGCGGGCGGCTATGGGTTCATGGAGGACTACCCGTTCGAACGCTACTTTCGCGATGCCAAGGCGTGTCAGATCTATGAGGGGAGCAACCAGATCCAGCGGATCGTGATCGCTCGGGAGATCCTGAGATAGCCGGACCACGGCACGCCGCGGCGCGGGTGGCGCCCTGGCTGATGGCGACCGCGCTCGCCTGCACGCCTCTCTATGACCGGGTCAGCCAGGGCGGCCTCAGCTTCCGTCTCCACCTTGGACCCCTGCCCAGCACCTATCTCGAGGTGGTGTTGGTCGCCGCGATCGGGGTCGGACTGGTGGCCGGCTGGGATCGCCTGCCCTGGCGCAATCCCTACACCGCGCCGGCTCTTGTCCTGCTCGCGGGAGCCACGCTGGGCACCGTCTTCACCCCACATCACCGGGAGGCGCTCGGCATCTGGAAGGCCTACTTCGTGGAGCCGATGCTGGCGGGCCTCGTGATCGCCTGGCTCGCCCGCGAGCAGCGGCAGGCGCGACTGATGCTGGCCGGCCTCGCTGTGGCCGGGTCCGTGGCGGCGCTGTTGAACCTCTACGCGGTGGGTGCCGGTCTCGCCGAACACCGCGACATCGCTCATCTGCCGCCGGTGCTGCTCTATCGAACCGCGAACGCCGTGGCCCTCTTCCTCGTGCCGCTGGACGCCTTCGCGCTCGCCCTCGTTCTCTACTCAGAAGAGCGCCGGGAGCGCGTGTTGGCGTCGCTCTTCCTGGCCCTCACCGGGTTGGCCGTGCTGCTCAGCCTGTCGCGGGCGGGCCTCGCAGTGCTGGTCATGGTGGCTGTCCTGGTGGCACTTTTCAACCGCCGCCGGCTGCTGGTGCTGGTCCCCGTCCTACTCGGGGGGTTGGCCGTCGCGAGCCTGCCCTTCCTCCGGCGCCGGGTGCTGGTGGAGTTCGACCCGCATAGCCCCGACAACACCATCACCCTGCGCCTGTCGCTCTGGAAGTCAGCGCTCAACCTCCTAGGGCACCGGCCCCTGACGGGCGGGGGCCTGAGCGGGTTTCAGACCTCGCTGCGGCCCTACCAGGACGCCGGCTACGGCGAGAGCCACATCTACCCGCACAACCTCTTTTTGAATTTCTGGACAGAGACAGGGTTAATCGGCCTGGCGGGCTTTGTCTGGGCCGCGATCCAGGTGCTCCGGACGGCCCTGGCCGGCTTGCGGGTGAGCCCCTGGTCCCGCGTGATGTCGATCGGCCTGCTCGGGGCGCTCCTCGCCGTCTTCGTCCATGGCCAGTTCGACGTTCCCTACTTCAAGAACGATCTGGCGGTGGAGTTCTGGGCGCTGGTTGGCTTGCAGTTGGGCGCTTCACGTGCCACGACCACCGATAATCTGGCCTGACACCACGAATGGATTTCCAATTCAGTGCCGACCAGCTGGCGATCCGCGAGACGATCCGCGAGCTCGTCCAGGAGAAGGTGGTGCCCCGCGCCGCCGAGCTGGACGAGAAGCGCGAATACCCAAAGGACATTGAGCGCCTCTTTGCCGAGAACGGCATCCTCGGCATTCCCTTCCCCGAGGAATACGGGGGGGTCAGCGGCTCCAGTGTGAGCATCTGCATGGGGGTCGAGGAGATCGCCAAGGGCGACGCCAGCTGCTCGCTCCTGCTGGCCGTCCAGGCCCTCGGCTCCTATCCCATCCTGCTGGCGGGCAGCGAGGAGCAGAAAAAGCGCCTCTGCCCGCCGCTGGCGACGGGAGAAAAAATGGCCTGCTATGCCCTGAGCGAACCCGACAGTGGTTCGGACGCGGCCGCCATGAAGACAACCGCGAAGCGGTTCGGCGACGAATACGTGCTGAACGGCAGCAAGATCTTCATAACGGGGGCCAGCGAGGCAGGCACGATGGTCGCCTTCGCCCGCACCGATCTCGCCGCCGGCGCGAAGGGGATCAGCGCCTTCGTGTTGGAGCGCGAGACCAGCCCCTGGCGGGTCGCCAAGCTCGAGCACAAGCTTGGCATCCGTGCTTCACCGACCGCCCACGTGGTGTTCGAGGATGTGAGAATCCCGGTTCGCAACCGGCTCGGCGAGGAGGGGCAGGGCTTCAAGGTGGCCCTGAACGTGCTAGATCACTCCCGGCCGGGTATCGGGGCCCAGGCTCTGGGGATCGCCGAGGGAGCCCTCGCCTACGCCCTCGCCTATGCCAAGGAGCGGCAGCAGTTCGGCCAGCCGATCGCCAGCTTCCAGGGACTCCAGTGGATGCTGGCCGACATGGCAACCCAGATCGAGGCCGCCCGTCACCTCGTCTTCGCCGCCGCCACCAAGGTGGACCAGGAGGCGCCCGACCTGACCAAGTACGCCGCCATGGCCAAGCTCTTCGCGTCGGACATGGCGATGCGGGTGACGACCGACGCCGTGCAGGTGCTCGGCGG
>CAXMLP010000005.1:0-2797 GCA_964194225.1 uncultured bacterium
ATTTGACCGTTACAGTCCACTAGTGGCCGTTACGGTCCGCCAGTCCGCCGTCCCTGATTTCCGCCAATTGAAAAAAGAGAGCCCCTCCGCTGAGGGGCTCCGATTCGTTGCTGACGAAATGGTTCCGGCCTAACCGGATCCTTCAGGCGGGTCGCTTGAAGAGTGACTGGAACTTGATGGCAAGGCCCATGTCGCCCTGGATCTTGAGCTTGCCCTGCATGAAGGCCGCGGTTCCGTCCATCTGGCCGAGCGCGATCTTCACGTAGTCCTTGGCGTCGGCCCGCAGGGTGAGGTTCGGGTTGTCGGCCTCGCCCTTGCCCGATTCAGCGGTGCCGTCGTGGATCTTCAGCCACCACTTGCCGCCGCCATCGCCACTCAGGTCGAACTGGACGGTGGCATTGGTGCTCCCGGCCTTGGCCGTGTCGAGGTGCTGAGGCATCTGCTCGATGACCATGTCGGGAGTGACCTGGTCGGCGGACATCTCTTGAGCCATAAGTTTCCTCCTGGTGGTGCCGCCGCGCGTCACTGGCGGCTATCGGCTCATCTTACCGGCGGCGGCGGGCCGCAAGCCTGTCGGCGCCCGGGCGGGCAATAGACTTTCCGGCTGGGTGGATACGCGAAAGGGAGCGCCGGGCGGAGGAAGGGATCTCAGCGAGGTGGAACCCGGCATCCACGAGCTTCGGCTGCCGATCCCCTGGGAGGAGGGCACGGTCAACTGCTTCCTCTTCACCGATGGTTCGGACATCGATCTGCTCGATTGCGGGATCCAGACCGAGGAGAGCGTCCAGGCCGTCCGGGACGCGATCCGCGCAGTGGGCGGCACCCGGCTGCGCCGGCTGATCATCACGCACATCCATCCTGACCACTTCGGGGCGGCCGGCATCCTCAAGCAGGAGACCGGTGCGCAGGTTTACATGCACAGGCTGGAGGTGCCAATGGTGCATCCCCGTTATCTCGAGCTGGAGCAGCTGGTGGCCGAGGTGGGCACTCACCTGCGCGCCAACGGG
Organism: uncultured bacterium; assembly: GCA_964194225.1. Taxonomy (GTDB): domain Bacteria; phylum Chloroflexota; class Dormibacteria; order Dormibacterales; family Dormibacteraceae; genus CAXMLP01. The sequence continues at coordinate 1,008 of CAXMLP010000005.1, forward strand.
GTTCCTGAGCCGGTCGCCGACCTGCTCCAGAATGCCTCGCGCTCGCTCCGCAACTTCGTCACGCCGGCGGAGCCCGACGTGCAGCTCGATGGAGCGGAGACGATCGAGGTCGGCCGGCGGCGGCTGCGCGTCGAGTGGACGCCGGGCCATTCACCGGGCCACATCTGCCTCTTTGAACCCGAGAACCGCCTGCTCTTCGCGGGTGACCAGCTGCTGCCGGACATCAGCCCCAACATCGGCCTCCACCCCCAGAGCACACCGAACCCGCTGGGCGAGTTCCTCGATTCGCTGGACCGCCTCCTGGCACTTGCACCGGCCCGGGTCTTCCCGGCGCACGGGCGGCCCTTCACGGATGCCGCCTCGCGGGTCGCCGAGATGAAGGCGCACCACCATCGGCGGCTGAACCAGATCGAGGCGCTCGTCGGTGACGAGGAGGTGTCGGGGTGGGAGGTCGCCATCCAGCTCTGGGGAGAGCGCGAGCAGATCTGGGACAAGCGGCTCGCCCTCCAGGAGGCGCTGGCTCATCTCCAGATGCTGGCGGTCGAGCACCGGGTCGAGAAGGTCGCCGGTCCCCAGCGCGTCCGCTGGCGGCGCCCGGACTCTCCCTCGACCTAACTGAGCTCCAGGCGGCGGGTCTCCTCCACCAGTTCCTGAACCCTTCCGTCGGGGTTGCGCGAGGCCTCCTCGAGGAGGGCTGAGAAGGCGGCGGCGGCGGCTGTCATGGCGCCCGCGAGACGGCTTCGGCCGAGGCGGGCGAGCGCCGAGCCGAGGCCCATGGCGGCCACCGTCTGGGCCTTGAGAAGGGGGGCGGTGCCGCCCTCCAGGATCATCCGGGCAGCCTCCTCACCCTGGCGCCCGGCAGCCTGCAGGCGGGCCAGCCAGAAGCCCATGTTGAAGGCGAGATCCTCACTCGAGGTGGCCAGGTAGGCGCGCGCGGCGGCGGCCTCGTCTCGGATTGCGGAAAAGCGCTCGAACGCGGCGGTCAGGGTCGCGCTGGGGCGACCGGCGGGCGCCACCGCGGCGGCGGCCGGGGCGAAGAGGATCCGGGACCGGCCCCGCTGCGCATGGCTGGCGTCCTGGGCATAGCGGCGGATCACCAGGCCCAGCTTCTCGAGTTCGAGCAGCAGGTCATAGGCAGTCCAGACCGAGATCCGCATCCGGGTCGCGACGAGCGAGTAATGGACCGCGTCGCCGGCCTCGGCGCTGAGCTCTCGGAGGGCGCTCAGCGCCTGGAGCCGGCGGGGGGTGAGCGAGTGGGAGATCGCGGTCACGTCCTTTCGTCAGCGTCCAGCGGGAGTCCCGACCCGGGAAGGTGGCGTGGGTCCCGGAAGAACCGCTTCTCGATCGGCCGGATCCCGACCAGCCCGACCAGGACGATCGCCGTTCCTCCACAGGCGAGGTAGTAAAGGCCGAACCCGGCGGCCATCCCGATCGCCGCGACGACCCAGACGGCGGCGGCGGTGGTGAGGCCCTTGACGTGGTCCTCGGAACGAAAGATCGCGCCCGCGCCGAGGAAGCCAACGCCGCTGACCACCTGGGCAGCGATTCGGGTCGGGTCGGTCTGGTGGCCGGGCAGGAAAAAGAACCCGAGCGCGGTGAAGAGGCAGGAGCCGACCGAGACCGTCGCCATCGTGCGCAGGCCGGCGGAATGGCCCCGGTACTCGCGCTCGAAACCGATGATCGCACCGAGAACAAGGGCGATCCCGAGCCGGAGCAGGATCTCAACCTGGGTCGAGGCGCTCACGGCGGCAGTTTAAGGCGTCCGCCCGCCGGCAACTCGGTTCAGATTC
>CAXMLP010000006.1:0-3535 GCA_964194225.1 uncultured bacterium
CCCATGGCAGCTGCCATGGGGGGACCGTCGGCGGCGATCGCCTCCCGGACGGCGCTCTCGAAGCGGGCGAGGTCCGCGGCGACCGGTTCGAAAGGGTCGCTCCCTAGCGGGGGGCCCACAGGTCCACTTCCTGCACCGCCGGAACCTCCTGGCCGAAGAGGATGGCGGCCACCTCGTTGAACCGGTCCGGGACGGCGGTCACGATCAGCTCGTGGTGAGGCCGCCGGCCGGCGGGTGCGGCCATCCCGGCGTGCTTGAGTTGCCGGCCCACCTTCGCGGCGGTCGTCTCGGCTGAATCCACCAACTGGAAGGTTCCCGGGTAGACGCGCTCGATGGCGCCCTTGAGAAGCGGGTAGTGGGTGCAACCGAGGACGAGCACGTCAGCCCCCAGCTGCGCGATCTCCGCCAGGTCGCGGCGCAGCGCAGCCTCGGCGCGCGGAGTGTCGGCCTGTCCGCTCTCGACGATTTCCACCAGTTCGGGGCAGGCCTTCTGGTAGACGCCGACCATCGGATCAGCGTCCTTGATGGCATGCAGGTATTCCTGGCTCAGCCGGGTACCCTCGGTCGAGATGACACCGACCAGGTTTCGCCGGGTGGCGTCGACAGCTGCCTGGGCGCCCGGCCCGATGACCCCGATGATCGGTATGTCGAACCTCTCGCGAGCCTGGTTCAGAGCCGCTGCCGTGGCCGTGTTGCAGGCGATCACCACAAGCTTGACATCACGCGACTGGAGGTACTCGATGATGTCGAAGGCAAAGCCCTTCACCTCCTCCTGATAGCGCGGCCCATAGGGGAAGTGCTTGAGATCGCCCAGGTAGATGGTGGATTCGTCGGGCAGCCGATCGTGTATTTCACGCAGCACGGTCAGACCACCGACCCCGGAGTCGAAGATCCCGAGCGGCCTCTCGTCAGCCATCACCGGTTCCGCTCTCACCCGCAGCCCAGGCTGCCCGGCGCCGGCCTGCGGCCGTCGGCTGTATCGTCGGGCGGAATTTGGGGCGGAAGTTTGGCAACCGGGACGAACCTCCTCGGTCGCGAGGCACTACACGAGGGGCGTGAGGCGGTAGCCGAGGCCGGGCACGGCCTCGAGCGACACTCGCGCGCTGTCCTTGGAATTCAACTTGCGACGCAGGCGCTGCATGTGTGGATCCACCGAGTGGTAGTCGACGTCGGCCAGGTAGCCCCACACCTTTTCGAGCAGCTGCGCTCGGGTCAGCACCCGCCCCGCGTTGGCCGCCAGGAGGGCCAGGAGGTTGAACTCGGTCATCGTCAACTGGACCTCCTCCTCCTCGATCCGAACGCGCCGGCTCTCGGTGTCGATCTGAACCCCGCCGACGATGACGAGGCCCTCCCGGCGCACCGCCGCCGTCGCCCCATCGGAGCGGCGCAGATGCGCTCGGACGCGGGCCGCCAGCTCGCGAGCGTCAAAGGGTTTGGTTATGTAGTCGTCGGCGCCGACCTCCAGTCCCACCACCATGTCGACCTTCGACGACCGGCCCGTGAGCATGAGCACCGGGCACAGAACTCCCTGCCGCCTCACCTCGCGGCAGACCTCGAGCCCCGAGATGTCGGGCAGGACCCAGTCGAGCAGGATGATGTCCGGCTCCCGCGCCACGGCGGTTTTGATACCCACCTGGCCGCCAGCCGCCTCCATGACCTCGAACCCCTCGCGGCGCAGGATCTCGGTGACGACGAGCCGGATGGACGCGTCGTCCTCGATCAGGAGGACTCGCTTTCGAGCCTGCGGCCCGGCCTGGGTCTCGGACATCGGTTCCGGCTTCAGTGCCTGGGGGGAGCGAAGCCGACCATGCGCCGCTCCCGCTCGGCCTTCTTCAGCTTGCGGAGGAGAACGACCCGCGAGGACCCCCCATCCACGATCTCCGTCAGGTGCCAGCCGTCGGCGCCCGCCCGGTTGAGCAGGTCAGGCAGGGTCTTACCGTCGGACACCTGATCGACGGTGAGCACCTCGGTCCGGTATTCGTACTCGCGGTCTCCCGAGCCGCTGGCGGAGGACGAGGCGGAGGTCAGGGTCGTCGGGGCTGCGGGGATGTCGTCCGGTTCGTACTCGGGGTCCTCGTCAGGCTCGATCACCGGAAGCTCCTCCGGGTCGACGACCGACTTCAGATCGGGCATTGCCAAGGATTCTAGCGATGTCACCCGGAAGGACGGATTGCTATCCTTCCGGCCAATGCCATTGTCACAGCGGAGGTTGGGATAAACCCGGATGAGCTTCAGCATCGATAGGTTCAAAGAGGAATCACGCAAGCTCGACACGACTGGTGTCGAGTGGGACCGGATTCGAGACTACCCGCTCAGCAAGGGCGACCTCTTCTTCCTCCATTACGCGATGGATGTGGAGAACCACGTGCCCCTGTACCTGTCGCACCTGCTGGTGACACGGGCGTGTATGAACCCCATCATCACAGCCTTCCTGAGCTGCTGGGCATACGAGGAGCTCTGGCACGGCGAGAACCTGTCCCGCTTCCTGCAGGAATACGGCATCCCACTCGACAACGACACCCGGATCAGGAACATTCGCTCTGAGATGGGCACCTCCAACACCCTGAGCCTCCTTTCGACGATGGTGGCGTCGTGGGCTTTTGAGGATTTTGCGGCTCTCTATCTGACCATCGGGGCGACCAATGAGCTGAGCACGGCGACCGCCTATGGCGCCCTTGCCCGCAAGTGCAGCCACCCGGTATTGCAGGATCTGCTGAGCCGGATTCAAAAGGACGAGCGCCGGCACTTCGCCTTCTACTACAACAGCGCGAAGGATTGGCTGACGGATAACCCCCGCGCCCAGCAGGTGACGCGGATCGGGATGCGCCTCTTCTGGGAGGTGGTTGGCAAAGGAGTCAAGACCGATGAGGAGGTCGACGCCGTCTCGCTCTTCCTCTTCGACGATGAGGAGGGCCTGGCCGAGGTCAACGGCATCGATGAGAAGATCTCCCGGCTGCCCGGCCTCGAGGGCATCCGGCTGATGTGCAAAGCACGCGACGTGGCCCGAACGCGGAGCGCCGCCAATCCTGACTGGGGCTGGCGCCTGATCGACAAGGAAGAGTGGGCCGCCAAGAACGAGGAGCACAACGAGCGGCTCCTCGCCGGCCAGCTCTTCGGAGCCAATCAGCCCGGCTGACCGCTCAGGGGCAGCGCGCCCAGCCAGGCCGCCCAGTAAGGACTCTCAGACTCCCCTCTCGGTCCGGATTGCGCACTCGATGCTGCAATAGGCCCAGAAGCCACGCATCACGACCCCGCCCTCCAAAGAGGACCCGCAGCCGGCACAGAACCGCAGGCCAGGCCGCCTGTCGCCCGTGATGGTCGCGATCTCATCGCGGCGCAGCCTGGGGAGCCGGAGGGGGTTGCCCCTCCAAGTGGCCGGGTAGCCGGGATCACGATTTTCCATAGGCACCACCCAAAGCAAAGGAAGTTGACTTGAGGACCTTGGTTGATGAGCCTGGCTGCCACTTCGCAGGGCCCAACCCAACCTCAAGCTTGCCCCGGAGACGACAGCGTGTCAACCCCACGCCCCAGTCTC
>CAXMLP010000007.1:0-6761 GCA_964194225.1 uncultured bacterium
GACGACTACGTCACCAAGCCCTTCTCGGTCAGGGAGGTGGTGGCGCGGGTCAACGCGGTGCTGCGCCGGAGCCGTGCCGAACCAGAGCACTCCCTCCCCGAGCGCGAGGTCATCCGCAACTTCATGCTCGACCGGGCGGCTCGCCGGATCACCCTCGACGGGCGTGACGTCAAGGTGACCGCGCGCGAGTTCGACCTCATCTCGCACCTGATCGCGCATCCCGGCCGGGTCCAGTCCCGCGAGCAGCTCTTGGGCCAGGTCTGGGGCGAGGACTTCACCGGCGAGAGCAAGACCGTTGACGTCCACATTCGCTGGCTCCGCGAGAAGTTCGCGGCAGCCGCCCCATTCGAGATCGTCACTGTACGAGGCGCCGGTTACCGCCTCGATCGGGAGCGGGGAGAGACCGGAACGGCGTCTTGAGAGCAGCCGCGGACCGTTTTCGCCTCATCACCGCCGGCACCGGCCTCGTTGCCCCGCTGGCGCTGATTCTGATCGTCCTCGTCCTGGCCCAGCAGGCGGTTCCCGCCATTGCGGCCTTCGGGCCGGGCTTCCTCACCGGTCGCGTCTGGAACCCGGTGACGCTGCAATTCGCGGCCCTCCCCTACATCTACGGGACCCTGGTCACCTCGCTGATCGCGCTTCTCATCGCACTACCGATCGGCGTCGGCGTGGCCCTCTTCCTGGCCGAGCCAGGCCACCCGCGCATCCGAGGCCCGATCGGCATCGGCGTCGAGCTGCTCGCCGCGATCCCGAGCGTGGTCTACGGCCTGTGGGCTCTCTTCGTCATGGGCCCATTTGTGTTTCGAACATTCGAGGCCCCGATATCCGAGCGGCTGGGAAACTTTCCATTGTTCGGAGGGCCGGCCCGTTCGACCAGCTTTTTCACCGCCGGCCTGATCCTCGCCGTGATGGTCCTGCCGACTTTGGCGTCGGTGTCGCGCGATGTGATACGAGCTGTGCCCGGCGGGCTCCGGGAATCCAGCATCGCCCTCGGAGCGACGTGGTGGGAGACGACCTGGCAGGTGATCCTGCCCGCGGCCCGGGCCGGAATCTTCGGCGCCACCGTCCTCGCCCTCGGCCGAGCGCTGGGCGAAACGATCGCCGTGACGATGACGATCGGCAACCGCTTTCAGATCTCCCCCTCCCTGTTCCAGCCCGGCTACTCGCTCGCCGCGGTCATCGCCAATGAATTCACCGAGGCGACCGCCCCCCTCCACACCGCCGCGCTCATCGAGCTGGGCCTGGTGCTGATCGGCGTCACCCTCACGGTGAACCTGGTCGCCCTCGCCCTTCTACGCGCCACCGCCCAGCGAGTCAGGCCGGCATGAATGGCAGGCGCCAGGCGACCAACGGTTTGGCGCGGGGCGCCCTCTACCTCACAGCGCTGGTGGCGCTGATCCCGCTCGCCCTCGTCCTCCTCTACACGATCACCAAGGGCCTGCCCGCTGTCCAGCACGCCGGATTCTTCACCAATGTGGAGCGGCCTCCGGGCATCCCGGGCGGCGGCGTCGCGCACGCCATCGCCGGGACGCTGATCATGGTCGGCCTGGCCTCCGCTCTGGCGATACCCATCGGGGTCCTCGGTGGCGTCCACCTGGCCGAGTACGGGCACGGCCGGCTGGCCGGCTGGATCAGGCTCGCGGCGGATGTTCTGGTCGGCGCGCCGTCAATCGCGATCGGGCTCTTCGCTTACGCGCTTTTCGTAGCCCCCTTCCACCACTTCTCCGCTTACTCGGCGTCACTGGCGCTGGCGGTGCTGATGCTGCCCGTGGTCATCCGGACCACCGAGACGGCGGTTGCCCTGATCCCGGGCGGACTCCGCGAGGCAGGCCTCGCGCTCGGGTTGGCGCGGTGGCGGGTATCGCTGCAGCTTGTGCTGCCGGCGGCGGCGCCGGGAGTGATTACCGGAGCGCTGCTGGCGGTGGCGCGGGCTTCGGGCGAGACGGCTCCCCTGCTCTTTACAACCCTGGGCAACCGGTTCTTCAACCTGGACCCGGCCGGGCAGATGTCTTCGCTGACACTGATCGTGTTCCACGATGCGCTGACGCCCTATGCCGACTCCAATGAGACTGCATGGGGAGCCGCCCTGGTGCTCGTGGTGTTGGTGCTGCTGGTGAACCTCGGCAGCCGCTTTGTACTGAGGCGCCAGGTCGCCCTTGCCGGAAAGCTCTAGGCCGCGTTGAGAGCGGTCAGTCGCTCGCAGGTCGCGACTCTTGGCGAGCGCCGCCCCAGGACGTCGCGGCAGGCGCTGATGAGGACGTCGCAATCGGCCGGCCCGTCGAGGCCGAAGTGGAGCACGAGGTCGCGGCCCTCCACCTCCGCGCTGAGCAGGCCGCGGTCAGCCATCGCCTCCTCAACCATGGAACGCTCGCGGTCATAACGGGGCGCGCCCTCACCGGGATCTGAAAGTCGCAAGACGGCCAGCCACTGCTTGCCCTGCCCCATAGCTCAAATTCTCGCAGGACACCAGCGCTGGCGCAAAGGGCAGGATCGAATACCTGCGCGGCGCACCTCTCAGATCAGGTGCGGCTGGTTCGGGTGGGCTCCTCGAGCGGCTTGCCTTCCTCCGCGTCCCCGAGTTTTTTGCCGAACCAATAGAGGGCCGCCAGCAGGAGGATGACGATGATGATCGCGGGGATCGTCACGGGAGCGAGATAGCGGCCAACGACCTCGTAATGCTGGCCGAGCTTGTAACCCGCGTAGGCCAGAGCAAAGTTCCAGGGAATGGCGCCCAGAATGGTTGCCAGGCAGAACATCCCGAGGCGGATATCGGAAAGCCCGGCGGGAAACGAGATGTAGGTGCGGATGACCGGCAGCAGCCGCCCCAGGAACACCGCCCACAGGCCGTAGCGATTGAAAAATCGGTTCGCCAGGCGCAGGTGTCCGCGGCTGAGCCCGATCCGCTTGCCGGGGCCGAGGATGAATCTCTCGCCGTAGCGCCTGGTGATCCAGTAAGCGACCACGGATCCACCCAGGTTGCCAATGCTGGAGGCAGCCACCACGGCGACCAACGCCACCACCGGAGAGAAGGAGAGCTGGCCCTGGGCGGCAAGTGCCCCGCCGAGTGGCACGACGATCTCGCTGGAGATGGGCAGGCCGGCACTCTCCCCGGCCATCGTGATGAAGATTCCTATCAATCCACCCGACGCGATCAATCCGGCGAGCCAACCAGTCACTACATCAAGGCTATCAACAAGCGCCTGTCGGACGGGACGAAGGGCAGGAGACTAACCGGGTGCGTCGCTCTGCCGTTGAACCCAGCGGTGCGAATCGTGGTCGTGACCCTGATGACGCTGATGACTGCCTGCTCGACACAATCGGGCGGCGGGACGTCAATCAAGCCCCTCGTCCAGTGCCCTGTCGAGCCCGAGCGCCGCCAGCACTCAACCGGCCTCCGCCACGGCCTGCCACCTTCCCGTCTATCAGTTTGTAAATTCTCCGACGGCAGTCCACGTCGGCTCGGGCGCATATCCCGCCGGGACCTATACAGCGGAACCTGAGAACGACTTCACATACGACACCGCAGCCCGGCTGTACGTCTCGAGTAAGCAACCCGCGCTCAAGGGCTCGAGTTCCGGACTCTACTTCGACCGGGCGTTGCCCGCTGGTTGCCGGCGCACCGCTCCGCAGTCTCGTCCGACGGCAGCCGCTATGCCTATACCGAAGGCTGGTCGGCGGGGCCATCCGGCAAGGCACCACGCCTGCATGTGGTCAGCGTTGCTGATGGATCGGAGAGGACAGTCCAGGTTTCCGAAGCCCTGCCCTGGGGAGTGGTCGACTTGGCCAGCGATGGGATCCACCTGCGCGCTTGCTTCGAAGGCTGTTCAAACACCGTGCTCAAGATCGACCTGTCAACGGGAGCCAGCCACACTCTTGGTGTCAGCGGACTTCCGGTCGACGGTCCGGCCGGCTCCCGCTGGATGGCGACCACAAATCCCGCCGATCCCCATCCGGAGACACGCGCCTTTGACGGGCAGCCCGTACCGAATCAGTTCGTGCAACGACGATCTGGCGGATCAACCGTGGTCTGGTTCTACAAGCCTGGCTTTGCGGTCAATGGGTATCCGTTCGCTGACGGTAACCAGGCGCTGGTCTTCGCCCGCCAGCAGGAGGAACTTGAGATCTGGCTGGTGACCAGCCCGGGCCGCTTTCGACGCCTCGTCGGGCCCGGCTATGCAGGAGAGCTGCAATACGCGCCATTCATGGCGGACAACCATGGCCTCTGGTTCGGAAGTCAGTCTGGCATCACGCACGTAACGCCGGCGGGGGAGTTCGCAAACCCATTCAAACAGGCCGCCTACGTCGGTAACGGATGCCAATGACACCGGCTCCGGCCAATCGAGATCGCCTCGATTACCGGACCTGAATCGCCGCCTCGATGGAGCCCTGGTGCGACTTCATGTGGCCGATCAACACCCTCTCGATCCGCTGGGCAACCGACATCGGCCCGGCCGGCGTGTCCCGGGGTTCATCGAGCTGGGCCTCTGGAAGGGCGTTGATGGCGGCGACGATGCGCGGTCGGCTTTCACGAAGTATCCGGACTACCTCCTGACGACTGATGGCCGCGTGCTCCTCGGCGTGCTTTGCATTGATGTCCCTGAAGTCAACCGGCGGGAGGGGCCGGCCTTCAAGCATGGTCTGGATGCGGCTCATGATCCATTCGCCGAGGCTCGCCACATGATGTGCGATCACGCCGACCGAACGACCCTCGTCCTCGTCGTTGGTTCGCTGCGGGAAATTGCCTCCGACCATCCGCCACTGTTCGTCGGTCAGGGCCTCCACCAATCGGGTGAAGTCATCATGTGCCGCCTCAAATTCGGCGGCGAGGTGGGCAGACCGGCTGTCGGCTTCAGGGGACATTACCGACATTGTCCACGCGCCGGGCGCCTTTCGCTCGTGGGATCTCGTCGGACTACGGAAAGGGCGAACTCTTCCTGAACCTGACCAGGGCAACCGCGATCGGGAAGACCCTGCACAGCTTCACCGACTACCGTCTAAGCGTGCGTCTGCCGACCCTGGAGACCGAGCGGCTGGTTGTGCGTCCGCTGACAAGGGACGACGGCGCCGCGGTGCACATGATCACCGGCGATGTCGACCCGGGCTGGCTCGATTGGACGGTGTCCGGCTATCGACAATTGGAGGCTCTCCGACAACCCCCGTACGGTGAGCGGGCGGTAGCGCTGCGGGCGACGGGCGAGGTGGTTGGCCTTGTTGGCGTGGTGCCATCGTTTGGTCCCTTCGACCAGCTTCCCGGCTTTGGCGTGGCCGGAGAGGGGCTGGCCCGCAACCGGCCGGAGGTCGGCCTCTATTGGGCGGTTGCGCCGGACCTGCGCCGCCGTGGCTTCGCTACGGAGGCAGCAAGGGCAGTGATTGACCATCTCTTCGCGGAACTCAATCTTGCCCGCGTGGTAGCCACCACCGAACGGGACAACCTAGCCTCGATCGGCGTCATGCGGCGGCTCGCCATGCGGATCGTGGACAACCCGTTGCCCAACCCGGCCTGGTTCCAGATCGTCGGCTGGCGGGACGCCTGATGGCACGCCCGGACGCGGAGCACCGCGGCACGGTACAGGTGGTACCTGGATTGGCGTAGTCCTCCACTCTCTCCAAAGGTTCGCTTGACATGACACCGCGGTGAGCGGGTTGTCACTCGTTTTGTAGGCCCACCGCCCCCCTCTAATTACGCCCTATCGACAACTTCTCAGCGCCCTTTCGCGGTTGCTCAGCGGCCGAACCGTCGAGTTCACCTTGGCTTTGAGGCGCAGGCTGGTTTTGGCCTTCAAAACGCCCGCAAGATATGCCTGAGCAACTGCGTCGTGAGTGCATCATGGCCGCTTCGGTGACCACCTCTACCCGGCGCCGATGGTCGGCCGGGCAGTCGCTGGTCGAGGTTGCGGTCAGCCTCCCGTTCCTGCTCATCCTCTGCCTCGGGATCGTTGACGTCACTCGAGGCTTCTATTACCGCGAAGCGGTCCTCAACTCTGCCCGCCAGGCGCTGCGCCAGAGCGTTGCTGCTAATCAGCGACCGACCGGCGACACCGCTTGCGCAGTCGGTGGCACGCTGACCTCGGCGGTGCCGCCCTCAGGTGGACCACTCGTCTCAATAGCCAACTCGGTCGCGCTTGAGAGCAGTAGCGATGGCACGCCAGCTGGCTCTGCCATCAAGGGTGCGACGGTGACTGTGATCTGGCACTGCTTGGGGGTGACGGCGATGTCCAATCCCACCGCCAGCGCCACCGACCCGGCCAGCGCGAATTCGGCGGCGGTGGAGGTCAGGGTCACTTACAACATGCAGCTGATCACGCCCTTTGTCTCCGACATGCTCGGGTTGGCGGGGATCAGGCTTGCTGCCAATGTCGTTGGGAGATCCGAATATTGAGCCCGCTCGCCCGAACCCCCCGAGCCCAGGGTGGCCAGGCCATGATCGAGTTTGCGCTGGTGTCGATCACGCTCTTCGCTGTCTTCTTCGCGCTGATCGATTTCGCGCGGTTCATGCACGCCAATACTTCGGTGGCCGAAGCCGCGCGGCAGGGTGCCCGGCAGGGAGTCGCCAACGCACTCGGGGGTGACAGCCCGTTCGGCGGTTATTCAGGCCCCTGCAGCGGGGTGGCTCTGGCGGCCCAGGCCACCGGGGCGGGCTGCCTGGGCGACCGCGCCATTCAGTCGACGGTGGCCAGTGTCCTGTCCTCGCTGACGTCAACCGTCAACGTGACGAATCGCAAAGCGGCGGACTGTACCACTCCCGGGCCAGCGGTCGCCAG
>CAXMLP010000008.1:0-2195 GCA_964194225.1 uncultured bacterium
GAGGTCATCGGGTCCTGGAAGACCATGCTGATCTCCGCTCCCCGGAGGTCGCGCAACTGGCGCGGGCTGAGCGCGGAAAGGGAGTGACCCTCGTAGAGGACGTCGCCGCCGCGGGTAACGTTGGTGCGAGGCAGCATGCCCATGATGGAGCGGGAGAGGACCGTCTTGCCCGATCCGGACTCCCCTACGACGCCCATCGTCCGTCCCCGTTCGAGCGAGAAGGAAACGCCGTCAACGGCCTTCACCGCGCCACGCGAGGTGAGGAAGTGAGTACGCAGCTCGCGGACATCGAGCAGTGGGACTCCGGCGGTCGTCAAAGCGCGCCTTCCCGAATCTGGAAGTAGGTCTGCAGCCGGTCGCCGGCGAAGTTGAGCGCGAGCACCGTGGTGAACATCGCCAGAGAGGGCCAGAGCGCGACCAGCGCATCCTGGGCGATGACCTGGCCGCCCTCCGCGATCATGCCGCCCCAGGTCGGCGTCGGAGGGCGCACCGAGAGGCCGAGAAAGGAGAGGGCGCCCTCGACGACGATGTTGATGGCGACCGCGACCAGGGAGAAGGCGAGCGCCCCCGGCAGCACGTTGGGGACGATCTCACGGATCAGGATTCGTCCATTCCTGGCTCCCAGGGCCCGCGCCGCGAGCACGTACTCCCGGTTGGCGCAGGCGATCGTGTTGCCCCGGATGATGCGAGCGAGCGGGGCGATCGAGAGGATGCCGAGCCCGATGGTGACGGTCACCAGGTTCTGGCCCAGGAAGGTCACGACCGCGAGCAGGAAGATCAACCCGGGGAACGCGAGAAGGATGCTGCTCAGGGCGTTGAGGACAGTGTCCGCCCTACCACGGTGGAAGCCGGCGAGGAGCCCGATGCCGCCGCCGACCAGCATCCCAAAGGCGATCGATGTGAAACCGACCACCAGGGACACGCGCGCCCCGTAGACGACTCTGGCGAGGAGGTCTCGGCCGAGCTCGTCAGTGCCGAGCAGATGGTGGATGTCGGGCCGAGCCTTCGGCTCGTTGGCGCCGATCGCGGTCGGGTCCTGGAAGGGCAGCAGGTTGGCAAAGGCGGCAACCAGGATGATCAGGACGATCCAGCCGACCGAGAGCCAGAAATCGACCCCGAGCCTGCGGCCGACAAATGATGTGGCGGCAGCGCGTCCCGTCTCGTCGGGCGCGATCGAGCCGAGCGGGCGCGCAGCCAGGGCCGGTGGTTCAGGCGGAGAGCCGGGCACTTCTGATCCTTGGGTCTAACAGGACGTAGAGCATGTCGACGATGAAGTTGAGCGTCACGAAGGCGCCCGCCACCAGCACGGTGGTGGCCGTCACAACCAGGTAGTCGCGCGCGTAGATGCTTCCGATGGTGAGGAGTCCGATCCCCGGTACCTGGAAGATGTACTCGATGATGAAGGCGCCCCCGATCAGGGTGCCGATGTTGATCCCGGCGACCGTCAGCAGCGTGAAGGTCGAGGGCCGGAAGGCGTGCCGGAACAGGATGTAGCTGGTCGGCAGTCCCTTGGCGATGGCGAGGGAGATGAAATCCTGCTGGAGTGTCGCGATCATGTCGGTTCGCAGCACCCGGAGGTAGACGGCCATGGAGCCGAGGCCCAGCGTCACCGCCGGCAGCGTGAGAGAGCGGAGGTTCTCGACCGGGTCCTCGAGGAACTGCACGTAGCCCGTGGCCGGGAAGATGTTGAAGTTGACGGCCAGCAGGTAGACGAGCAACTCGGCGAGGATGAATCCCGGTATCGAGAGCAACCCGAAGGCGGCGCTCGAAGAAACCCGGTCGATGAGGCCGTTGGGTCGCACTGCCGCCGCGATCCCGAGCGGGATCGCGGTGCCCAGCGCGAGGAGCTGGGAGAGAAGGATCAGCTCGAACGTCACGGGAAGCCGCTGCTCGATCGACAGCAGCACCGGCTGGTGGTTGACGTAGGAGCTGCCTAGGTCACCGTGGAGAAGGTTCCAGAGCCAGATGAAGTAGCGCTGCCAGATCGGTTTGTCGAGCCCAAGCTGGTGCGTTAGCTGCTCGACCGCTTCAGCAGTGGCCGCGGGACCGAGCAACGTGTAGACCGGGTTGCCGGGGAGGAGGTTGAGGAGGAGGAAGGCGAAAGCCGAGACCACGAGCAGGACCACCACCAGCTGCAGAACACGCCCCCCCACGAAGCGCAGCAATGGCTAGTGGACTGTAACGGTCAAATGAGG
>CAXMLP010000009.1:0-2599 GCA_964194225.1 uncultured bacterium
CAACCTGGTCGAGTATCGCGACCGGCTCGCGGGTGTGCTGGCCCATGGTCAGAAGCAGTGGCTGGAGATAGGGATGCTTCTGGCTCAGAAGCCGCGGCTGCTTCTTCTCGACGAGCCGGTGGCGGGCATGACGCGTGAGGAGCGAAGTCAGACCGGCGAGGTTCTCAAGCTGATAGCACGGGATCACACCGTCGTTGTGATCGAGCACGACATGGACTTCCTGCGCCGGTTCGCCAGCAAGGTCACCGTCATGCACGACGGGCGCGTCCTGCGCGAGGGTCCGGTCGCCGCCATCCAGGCCGATCCCCGGGTTCAGCAGGTCTATCTCGGCAAGGTTGCGAACCGGTCGCCCCGCGCGGCGACCGGCTGATGCTGGTCGTCGAGAGCCTGAACGTCGCCTACGGGTCGACCCAGGCCCTTTTCGATGTCTCCCTGGAGGTGGGTGACGGTGCATTGCTGTGTGTGATGGGTCGAAACGGTGTCGGTAAGACCACCCTGCTTAAGGCGATCATGGGCACGCTCCGGCCGCGGTCCGGTGCCATTCGCTGGGAGGGAGAGAACATTGTCGCCCGCGGCTCGTATGAGCGAGTCAGACGGGGCATCGCCTACGTCCCCCAGGGTCACGAAACATTCCCCGCGCTCACGGTCAGGGAAAATCTCCAGGTGGTTGCCGAGGCATGGCGCCGTCGGCCGGACGCAATCGAGGAGGTGCTGGAGATGTTCGGCCGACTTGGCCCGATACTCGACCGGCCGGCAGGCCTCCTCTCGGGGGGCCAGAAGCAGCAGCTCGCACTCGCGCGGGCATTGGTCACAGATCCTCGACTGCTGATCCTTGATGAGCCGACCGAAGGCCTGCAGCCATCGATCGTCGACGAGATCGAGGAGTTCATCGAGCGCCTGCACCGCGAACGTGGCCTCGCGATATTGCTGGCCGAACAGTACGTGGACTTCGCGCTGCGGATCGCGGATCGCTACATCGTCCTTGACGCCGGCCGGGTGGTGGCGAGGGGTGACACCAGCTCCCTGACGGACAGCCAACCGGTCCGCGACGCGGTTGCCTTCTAGGGGACGCGTTCAGTCGGCTTCCTTGTAAACAGCCGATCGGGAGCGTGGACAACGTCCCGGGATTTTGTGGCGGTTTGCGCTAACGATTGAAGCACCCGGAGGGATGGATGGACGCCCGGTTGGGCGCCCATCCGGGGAGGGAGGTCAATCAAGAGTGCCTGGACGCGGTGCAGATACCAACGTGCGAGCCTGACGAGTTTGCCGTCTCGACCCTGGTGTCAATCGCCTCACTCCATGTCCCTCTGGCGCGCACGTGGCACGCCCATCAAGGGCGCCTTGTGCCCGAACATCGCTGCGCGATGCGCTGCCAGAGTCGCGCGCCTACATAGTGGGGTGCGTACATGAATTGCCAATGATTTGGTGGCTGGGTCGCCCGTTGTTGTGGGCCGCACAACGGCGCAGGATTCAGGTCACTTCTGATAGAGGCGGCGCCGGTCTCATCAGGTCGGGATTGGATTTAAATATGGAGGCGGTACTGCCATGAATCACGATTCACTGCTCGTGCAGGTAACCGGCGGGCCGGAGGACGCCGAACTCGTTCGGCAAGCGCGCGAGTACGCCGATGACAGGGATCTCGATGTGACGCTGTGCCGCGTTTTCGCCGTGGTCGATCGGACATTCAAGCGCTCGACCGGCGAGCCGATACTACCCTGGGAGACCATGCGCAACCAGGAGGTGCAGGCGATTCACGAACTGGCTCGCCTCCGCGATCGCTACTTGCGCGGGCGGACCCGTTCCGCAACGATGCAGGTCCGTTTCGGCGACGAGGTGGATGAGGTCATGGCGGCTGCGAGGGCTGAGGGTGTGCAGGCGATGATGACCACGTCAAGGCGCTCGCGCTTCGGCCTTCGAGACCGCTCCGATCGACTCCGCGGCCGGCTTGCGGTGCCGCTGCTCATGGTCCAACCAGCCGGCGGTCCGGACTCGACGGGACCCTTCCCGATTTCGTTCGGCAGCCTCACCGCGGGCGATAAGGTGACGGCTGTCGGCCGCCTCCCACTCTTTGCCGACCTGCCCAGAAAGCAGCATGAGGCCATGGCGCGCAGCCTCGACGAGATTCGAATGGACGGTGGCGTCACCCTGCTCCAGGAGGGCCGAATGAATTCGGCGATGTGGCTCGTCATCGAGGGCCGCCTCGAGGTGTCACGCGGCGGCCGGCACGTGCGTGATGTCGAGGCTCCCGGGCTGGTTGGCGTGCCGAGCATGTTGGATGGCGGCCCCGCCTGGGCGACCGTCAGAACCCGAACTGCAATCCGCGCCCTGGTGGCCAGCGCCGCCCAGGTCCGTGCGCTGTGCGCGAGTCAGCCGGTTGCGCTGCGCCTCTGGGCTGAAACGGGCGCCACCCTGCGCAAGCACATTCTGGCGACGGCGGCTGAGCCCCCGTAGCCGGCCCAGCGCTTCGTCGGCGGCCTGCGCCGGAAGGGGGACTTTAAGCTTACCTTCGTGATCGCGACGTGTTGAGCCGGGCCGCCGGGTAGAGTCGGTCATCGCGCAGACCTCCCCGGCTGAGGATTGGCAGCGCCCGTCTCCGCGC
>CAXMLP010000010.1:0-2106 GCA_964194225.1 uncultured bacterium
TGATCGGGCCCAACGGCGCCGGCAAGTCAACCCTCTTCAACCTGATCACGGGACGCCTCAAGCCGAGCGCGGGCAGGATCGCTTTCGATGGCCGGGACATCACCGGGAAATCCGACTTCTCAATCGCTCGAGCGGGGATCGGCCGGGCCTTCCAGATCACGAACATCTTTCCGAAGCTGTCCGTGCGGCACAACCTGCAGTACTCGATGCTCGCCTTTCGCGGTATCACACGACGGCCGTGGGGAAATGCGGACAGGATCTTCCGCGAGGAGGCGGTCGAGCTGCTCAGGTCGGTCGGCCTCGGCGACTACGCTGAGCTGCCCGCCGGGCAGCTCTCACACGGCGACCAGCGGGCCCTGGAGCTCGCGATCTCCATAGCGCTGGGCTCCAAGCTGCTTCTTCTGGACGAGCCGACGGCCGGGATGTCGCCCTATGAGACGGAGAAGGCGATGGAGCTCGTCCGCCGGCTCACCACCGAGCGGTGCCTCACTCTGCTCTTCTGCGAGCACGATATGAGCGTCGTGTTCGGGACCGCCAAAACGGTAACCGTCATGCACCAGGGGAGCGTCCTCACCGAGGGCACGCCGGCTGAGGTCCGCAACAATCCCGATGTCCAGCGCGTCTACCTGGGAGAGCTCGAAGTCAGTGCTTGAGGTGCGCGGCCTGGAGGTCAGGTACGGCAAGTCGCACGTGATCTTCGACCTGGCGCTCACGGTTGGCGAAAACGAGGTTTTGACTCTTCTCGGCCGTAATGGCGCCGGGAAGACGACCACCCTGATGGGAATCCTCGGCCTGCTGCCGGGAGCGACTGGCAGCGTTTCAGTGGGTGGGCAGGACGTCAGCCACCTGCCCACCCACCGACGCTCCCGGGCGGGGATCGCCTACGTACCCTCCGGGGCCCGCTGCTTCGCCAACCTGACCGTCGCCGAGAATCTCGAGATCGCCGCCAACCCGGCGACCGGCAAGCGGCAGGCCTGGACCAAGCCCCGGGTGTACGAGGTCTTCCCCAAGCTCGAGACGCTGGCCGGCAATATGGCGGCGGGGCTGTCGGGCGGCGAGCGGCAGATGCTGGCCGTGGGCCGGGCGCTGATGAGCAACCCCCAGGTGATCCTCATGGACGAACCCACCGAGGGCCTCGCCCCGGTGATCGTGCAGGCGATCGGACGACTCATCCAGGACCTTCGTAAGACGGGTGTCAGCATCCTGCTGGCGGAGCAGAATCACCAGATGGCGCTGAAGGTCGCGGATCGTGCCGCGTTCATGGAGAAGGGCAGGATCGTGGAGGAGCTGCCGGCCGCCGAAGCCGCCCGGAGCGACGTCCTCAGCCGGATCCTGGGCGTCTGACCGGACTCGCCCGAAAGTAACTTTCGCCCCGCTGCCAGTTTCGCTTCCTTATAGCGTTAATGGCCGCATGGGGTATAGGAACCGCATACGGTCCAAAATGCGGCGTGCTGATGGCTCGAAGGACAGCTATCCTGATACCGCCGAATACCAATTCTTCCATCGTCTCCTATCAATTGGTCCCAACAAGACTGACCCGCGGTAGGGTCCTACACGCCAAATACAAGGGAGCGGAATGGCCATAACCAAGACTGCCCCCGGAGAGCTCGACACGGCGGTTCTCCTGAGGGTCCTGACTGAGTTCAAGCGCGGCAATTTCTCGGTGCGGATGCCCGACGAGTGGACCGGCAGCGCCGGCAAGATCGCGGACACGCTCAATGAAGTGATCGAGGCCAACCAGCGGCTTGGCAAGGAACTCGCCCGTGTCGGCCGGGTTGTCGGCGAGGAGGGCCGGATCGGCCAGCGGGCGGCTGTCCCGAGCCTGGGTGGTGAGTGGACCCAGTCCGTCGACTCGGTCAATGAGCTGATCGAAAATCTCGTCCGGCCGACCTCTGAGATGGCCCGCGTGATCGGAGCGGTCGCGGGTGGTGACCTCAGTCAGAACGTGGCCACCGAAATTGACGGCCGCGCCATGAAGGGCCAGTTTCTGCAAACCGCCAAGACCGTCAACACCATGGTTCATCAGCTCAACGGGTTTGCCGGCGAGGTGACTCGCGTCGCTCGCGAGGTCGGCATGGAGGGCAAGCTCGGCGGCCAGGCGCAGGT
>CAXMLP010000011.1:0-2448 GCA_964194225.1 uncultured bacterium
GCGTCCATCCCGTCCCGGGCGGCGAGAAAGCGGTTCTCCGCCAAGACCTCCGGCGCGTCGATCAGGCGCTGAGAGTGATAACCCTCCTCGAGTTCGAGCCGAGCGATCGCCTGGACCAGCGCCGCCAGCCCGCCGGTCTGCGCGACGGTCGACTGAGCGTCCATGATGCGGATCTCGACGGTGCCAAACCTCGGCTGCGGTCGGATGTCCCACCATAGGAAGGTCGGTTCCGGGATGGCGTCGCAGCGGATCAGCAGGTCGACAGTCTCGACGTAATCGGCGTAGGAGGAGAACGCTCGAGGGATCCCGACCCGGGGAAAGGACTGAAAGACCGGTGTGCGCGCCGAGGCCAGCCCGGTGTCACGTCCCTGCCAAAACGGAGAGTTGCCCGACAGGGCCAGCAGCAGGGGAAGGTGAGCGCGCAACCGGTTGTGCAGCAGAATCGCCGACTCCGGATCACGGACGCCGATGTGCACATGCAGGGCAAACGTTGGCTCGCGGCGAGCTAGCTCACGCATCGCGCGGTAGACCCGCTGGTAGCGCTCGTCGCCGGAAACCTCCATGTCGCTCCAAAGCGCGCCCGGGTGGGTGCCCGCGCTCGCCACGCACAGCCCCATCACCTCCAGCTCGATCGCGAGCAAACGCCGCAGTTCCTCTATCTCACCGATCGCCTGAGCCGGCGTCTCGGCCGGTGAGCTGGCCAGCTCGATCACCGCCTGATGGGTCTCCAGGGCCGCGTGGGCACGCAACCGAGGCGAGAGCTGAAGCATGACCCGTTCGGCCTGCTGAGCCAGAGACCAGTCAAGTGGATCGAGCAGCATCACCTCCTCCTCGATGCCGACGCTGAGCGGTCGTGAGGCGACCCAGTCAGCCCAGGTCGCCAACCTCGCCAAGGTCGCCTCGGTCATCCGTGGTTACACGTTTTCGTCCCCATGAGCTGCATCTTTAGCAGCCGTCGGATGGCGGTACAGCGGCCACAGGGCCAAACCAGAGCCCGAGCGACAGGCCGCGTGTCCTAACGAAGCGCCGACGCCCGTACCGCCCGACACTTGCTAGTTTCAATCGCTCGCCGCGGCTGTGGCGGAATTGGTAGACGCGCAGGCTTCAGGTGCCTGTGCCCTTCGGGGCGTGGAGGTTCAAGTCCTCTCAGCCGCATCGGCTCGCGCGGGCCCGGCGGTGGAGCCGCCGGGACCGGAGCGACCAGGCGACCGTCGACCGTGAGCGAACGCCGGCCGTCAGCGGGCTCTCCCCTTCGCCTGGGGCGGCGGCGGCCAAGCCGAGATCGACGATCCGCTCGCGGGCCGACCCCGCCCTACGCCCTGTCAGGGCGTCCAGTTCCACTGCTCGAGCGCCTGGGTGTCCCGCTCGAAGCCGAGCACGCCGAGACCACCGGCGCTCAGCTTGAGCCGAGACCCCGCTGCCGGCTCCATCTCCAGCCAGCGCGCGGTCAGCACGCGCAGGATGTGCCCGTGAGCGAACACCACGCCATTGCCCTCCACCTCTCGCAAGCGGCGCAGGACACGGTCCGCACGGGCTCCGACCTCAGCCGGGGTTTCCCCGCCCGGGCACCCATCGCGCCACAGGACCCAATTCGGATCGGTTTGGCGGATCTCCGGGGTGGTCAGTCCCTCGTACTCGCCGTATGCCCATTCGCGCAGATCGTCGGTGAGGTGAGCCTGGCCGCCGTAGCCGGCCAGCTCGCACGTCTCCCGGGCGCGCCGCAGCGGGCTGCTCAGCACGACGGAGAACGAGGAGGTCTGCAGGCGCGGGGCCAGCATCGACGCCAGGCGCCGCCCCTCGTCGGTCAGCGGCAGGTCGGTCGCGCTCGTGTGCTTGCCGGAGGCGCTCCATTCGGTCTCGCCATGGCGCACGACGACGATCTGGCTGGCCACGGCCGCCTCAGCTCAGCGCGGGCGGCGCCGCCCCGCCCGTGCGCTCGATCTCATCCACCTTGGCCAACCGGCGCAGATGCCGCTCCTCTGCGCTGAAGCGCGCGCCCAGGAACGCCTCCACGATCTCCGCCGCCACCTCTGATCCAATCACGCGTCCCCCCAGGCAGATCACATTCACATTGTCGTGCTCCACGCATTGATGACCGGTGTAGGTGTCGTGAACCGTGGCGGCCCGGATCCCGCGGATCTTGCAGGCTGCGACCGACACTCCGGCACCTGAGCCACAGACCAGGATTCCTCGCTCCGCGCGCCCGGAAACCACCGCCTGGCCCACCTCGAGGGCTTTGTCGGGGTAGTCGATCGGCTGAGCGTTGTCCGTCCCCAGATCAATCACCTCGTGACCGGCGGCCTCAACCAGTGGCAGCAGCCGATCGCGGAGCGAGAAACCGGCGTGGTCGAAACCGCACGCAACGATCATCAGGGCACCTCGGTGGTGGGGAGATTTTCGGGGGCCGCGCGCGGCGAGCGACCCGGCGGCGCTCGCTCGGTGTGGGCC
>CAXMLP010000012.1:0-1856 GCA_964194225.1 uncultured bacterium
CCTCATTTGACCGTTACAGTCCACTAGATGAGGCGGACCGCATTGCGGGTCTTCATCAGCCGGCTGAAGTCGTCACCCTTCCGGACCACGAAGAGGTCCAGTTCGGATTGGAGGTCGAAGGTCAGGTGGGGCTCGGAGGCGCCGAAGCTCGCCGCGTCGATGTAGAACGCGACCCGACTGGTGCGCCTGTCGGGCAGGGCGGCCAGGTTATGGAGCCACTCGGCATCATTGCTTGGCGTGATGACCGCCAGCATCCGGCCGGGCAGCTTGCGGATCCTCTCCCAGACGGGGCGCGAGCCGATCGGGAGGTCTCCGTCCGCCCGGGCAAGGGCCAGGTATTCGAGGACCGCCCGTTCGAGTCGGAAGGCGCGATGCGGCATCAGGACGGTGCCCTGGCTGTCATTGGCGATCAGACCGACCTGCCGGCCCTGGGAGTGGACCTGGGCGTTGATGGACGCCGCCAGGCTGATCGCATACTCGAGCGTCGACTCCTTCCCCTCGCCGTGGTGGACGCCCCGTTGCAGGTCGAGAACGATCAGCAGGTCGGAGGTCAAAGGCTGCTCAAAGGTCTTGGACATCATCTGCCCGTACTTGGCCGAAAGCTTCCAGTGGATCCGGCCCAGCGAGTCTCCCGGCGAATAGTCGCGGACGCCGCTGGTCTCGGGGGGATAGTCGGCCCAGGCGGATGAGAGAAGGCGGGCGTCGCCGGAGTGCTGTTCGGCGGGCATCACGAACTCCGGCATCGGCCTGACGCGGGGATAGACGAGGACTCGATGCCGATCGGAGAGCCTCATCTCGCGGCTGAACAGACCGAACGGCTCTCGCGCCAGCACCCGGGTGGGCCCAAAGGTCAGCCAGCCCCGTTGCCGGTACGTGCCGCGCTGCGTCCAGGTGGTCGGGTCACCCAGCGAGATCACCCGCCCGGGCTGGTAGCCGGGGATGCCGCTCAGGTCGCGAACCTCGACCCAGGGGGCCGGCAGCCAGCCCGTCTTCTGTGCCGTGAACGACTCTTCGAACTCCTCGCCAACGGTCGGCGTCCCGGTGTCGATGTGTCTTGTCACGCGGATGTTGCGGACCGCCTGGCGGGGCCACACATAGGCCACCAGAGCGATCAGCGCCAGCCCATAGACCAGCACGAAGGCGGCCTTGATCGCGGTCAGGTAGGCGAAGAGAAGGAGAAGAAGAAGGCCGGCGCCGAGAAGGAGCCTACTCATCACCCGACAGCTGCGGGACGGGCTCGCGCTCCAGCAGCTGAGCGAGGATCTTGCGGGAGGTGTGCCCCTGCATCTCTGCGTTGGGACGGAGGATCAGCCGGTGAGCCAGGATTGGCTCGACCAGCTCCTTCACGTCGTCAGGCAGGACGAACTCCCGACCCTGGATCGCCGACCAGGCCTGGGCGGCGCGGTAGAGGTTGATTGTCCCGCGCGTGCTGGCCCCGAGCGCGATGTCCGGGTGGGACCGGGTCTTTTCGATGATCCGCGCGATGTACTCGCGCAACGAGGGTTTGACGAACACCGCGTGGACCGCGGCCTGGGCGGCGGCCAACTCCTTCGGTGAGACGACGGGCTGCAGTTCGAGCATGGGCGACTCGACCTTGGCCTGGCCGAGAAGTCGCGCCTCCTCCTGCACGGTCAGGTAACCAAGCCGGACACGCATCATGAAACGGTCAAGCTGAGCCTCAGGCAGCGGGAAAGTGCCGGCATACTCGATCGGGTTCTGGGTCGCCATGACCATGAATGGGTCGGGCAGCGGCTTGGTCTCGCCGTCCACCGTCACCTGCCTCTCCTCCATCGCCTCGAGGAGCGCCGCCTGGGTCTTCGGCGTCGCCCGGTTGATCTCGTCGGCGAGCAGCACCT
>CAXMLP010000013.1:0-3938 GCA_964194225.1 uncultured bacterium
CGCAAGATCATCGTCGACACCTATGGCGGCATCGCGCGCCACGGCGGTGGCGCCTTCAGCGGCAAGGACCCCTCCAAGGTGGATCGCTCCGCCGCCTACGCGGCGCGCCACGTCGCCAAAAACCTCGTCGCCGCCGGCCTCGCCGAGCGCTGCGAGGTGCAGGTCTCTTATGCGATCGGACGGGCGCACCCGACGTCGGTGGCGATTGAGACCTTCGGCACCTCGACCATCCCCGAGGAGGAGCTGCTGCGGCTGGTGCGCGAGCACTTCGACCTCCGCCCGGCGGCGATCATCGCCAACCTCAATCTGCGCCGCCCGATCTACGCCCGCACGGCCGCCTACGGCCACTTCGGCAGGGACGACCTGCAGGTGCCCTGGGAGAGCACCGAGAAGGCAGCCGCGCTCCGTGCCGCCGCCTCGACCGCAGCCCGAACTTAAACCGAAGTCAGTACCGGACAGGTCGCGCTCGGAGGCGCCGAAGTGCCTGGTTCTAGAACCCCTTTCGCTCCCGTCGAGCTAAATCTATGCCCATGGCGATGAACGCCAGGCCGACTACCACGATCAGTCCCGGCCAGGCGTGCAGACCACTGAGGCTCCCGTAGAGAATCCCCATTTTCCCCGAGATAAGTATGGCACGGGGACTATCAGCAGGGGCTCCCGCAGACGGGCCGCCGACGACAGTTCGATGACGACTCGCAAGACGGCGCAAGAGGTCGCGTTGATGCCTTACGTGGGAGCCAGAAGGCTGCCATGTGGGAGGGGTTTGGGAATGTACGACGCGATCTCCGTAACAACCGATGGGCCAAGCTTGGGCCGCGGCCTGATGGGCCTGCTCCAAAGTCAATACAGCCCGGCCCTGGCCCGGGTTCGAGCTCCCGTTGACGAGGACGATTTGAACTGGACCCTGGCGGCCCTCGACTACCTAGCCAACGAGACCGGACCGGTCCTGATGGCCGACTTGGAGTCGCTCCGGCGCCGGCTCGAGGCTCGGATCCGGAAGGTCAGCCCAGCCTAGTCCCGCGTACTAGAGCTCGTTCCTGACGAACTCGGCGACTCGCTCGCCGATCATCATCGTCGGCAGGTTGATGTTGGCCCGCGGAACGGTCGGCATGATCGACGCATCGGCGACGTAGAGGTTCTCGATGCCGAGCAGCCGGCAGTGGTCGTCGACCACCGACAAAGGGTCGCCGGCGGCGCCCATCCGCAGTGTCCCCGATGGGTGGTAGTCGGTCGCGTGGAAAGCCCGGAAGTGCTCCCTCAAAAGCTCATCATCGAGCGCCGTCTGTTTATCCGGCAGCAGCAGCTCACAGGGCAGGCTGGCAGCCATCACCCCGGCGACCTCGAACGCCACCCGGGCGGCGCCGACCATTCGGTCGAGATCGCGCTCATTTGAGAAATAGCGGTGCTCGATCAGCGGCTCGGCGCGGGGATCCCGCGAGACGGCGCGGACCAGGCCCTGCGACTCGCAGTTGCTGACCTCGATGTAGAGGCCGCTCAACCCCGGCATGTTGAACAGCTCGCCAAAGAGGAAGGTGAACTTGGCATCGTCCACGGCCAGGCCGGCCTGGGTTCGCAACTTGAGACTCGGGCCGATCGGGATGAAATCCTGCGGCGCCTTCTGGCCCGTGTCGAGGGCGACCAGCGAGGAGACGTGGTCGAGCAGGTTCTCGCCCACCCCGGGCAGCTCCTGGACGACGTCGACGCCGATGTCCGCCAGAACCTCCCGGGGACCGATGCCGCTGCGCTGGAGAATCTGGGGCGAGTTGTAGGCGCCGGCGGCGAGGACCACCCGGCTGGCGAAGAGCTCCTCCCCGGTGGCCAGCCTGACGCCCCGGGCGCGGCCGTCGCGAGTGATGATGGCGTCGACCAGGCTGTCGGCCTGGATGGTCAGGTTGGCGCGGTCGCGGGCGGTGGCGATATAGGTCAGCAGGGTGCTCTGCCGCTGGCGGTTCCTGAGGTTGCGGGGCAGCGGACCGACGCCGACAGCCCCCGGCTCGTTGAGGTCATCGAGCTCGGCGTGGCCCAGCTCCAGGCAGGCCGCCCGGACCTGCTGCTGGAAGGGGTTGAGGGGCTCGCGCTCGACGTTGATGGGTCCGGCGTTGCCGTGATGTGGGCGATCGCCGAAGTCGCGATCCGCCTCCAGGCGCCGGAAGAAGGGCAGGCACTGCTCCCAGCTCCAGGAGCGGGCGCCGAGGGCGGCCCAGGCGTCGTAGTCCTGGGGCTGGCCGCGGAGCGCGAAGCTGGAGTTGACGCAGGAGCTGCCCCCCAGGATCCGACCTCGCGGCAGTGCGCTGCGGGCCTGGCGGTCGAGGTAGTCCCAGTCGTACTCGTCCACCCCGCTGCCCAGCCGGACATAGCGGACGGCGTCGGGGATGTCCTCGCCGGGATCGGGGCCGGCCTCGAGCAGCAGGACATGGAGTGAGGGGTCCTCGCTGAGGCGGGAGGCCACGACTCCGCCGCCTGACCCCGAGCCCACGACGATGACGTCCCAGCTGGCCACCGGTGGAGTATGTCTACTTCTGGCCGGTATCGGAGAGGTCGACGAATGAGCGGCGGTGGAACACCAGCGGCCGCTGGCCGTCGGAGCGGCCGCCCGCCATGACCTCGCCGACGAAGATCCAGTGGTCGCCCGCCTCGATCGCCTGCCAGGTGCGGCACTGGATGTGGGCCGCCGAATCCTCGTGCAGCACAGGCCCGGCCTGCGCCACCTCCGGCCGCCGCCAGGCGATCTTCTCGAACTTGTCGCCGGCCTTGGTCGCCATCAACCGGGCCACGTTGTCCGAGTGGTGGCCGATGAAATTGATGGTGAACCCGCCCGAGTGACGGATGGCGGGCAGGGTGTTGGACTTGCGATCGACGCAGACGAGCACCAGCGGGGGCTCCAGCGAAACCCCGCAGAAGGCGATCAGCGTCAGACCGCGGGGCTGGCCGTCCGCCGCGAACGCGGTGACCACAGTGACGCCGGCCGGGTAGGTGGAGAGCAGCTCGCGGTAGAGATCGCTGCGCCCGCCTTCCTGGAGCGCGGCCAGCTGGGAATCGACGGTGGTCTGGAGCTCGGCTTCCTCGGCCAACCCGGTCTTCTCAGCCGGTTCCGGGCTCGTCGCCGCTGATGACCCAGCGCCCGCCGCCGGCTCCCGAGACGAGGTCCTCGGCGGTGCCGGGGCCCCAGCTGCCCCGCTCGTAGGTCTCGGGGTGGCCGCTCGCCTCCCAGGCCGCGACCAGCGGGTCCACGATCTCCCAGGAACGCTCGATCTCCTTGCCACCCGGGAAGACGGTGTGGCCGCCGGCGAGAACCTCGCGGAGCACGTTGTCGTACGCGTCCGGCAGCGCTGTTTTCACCATCCGCCGGTACTCGAGCTTCATGCCGGCCGGGACCATCTCGAACTTGGGCCCGGGTCGTTTGGCGCCGATCCGAAGGGTGATCCCCTCGTCTGGCTGAATTCGGATCACGAGGAGGGTGGGGATCGGGCGCTGCCGCCGTCCGCCGACCGCCAGCTGGGGTGCGTCACGCCAGCGGACGACCACCTCGGTGACCTGCCGGCGCAGGGCCTTGCCGGTGCGGACGAAGATCGGCACGCCGTCCCAGCGCCAGTTCTCGATCTTCACGCGAGCCGCCGCATAAGTTTCCCTGCGCGATTCGGGATCGACGCCCGCCTCATCGAGGTAGCCGGCGTACTGGCCCCGCACCGCGTCGTGCACGTCGAGCGGATCCACCGCCCGGAGCAGCTCGAGCTTCGCCTTGCGGATGTCCGCCGGGTCGAAGGTCGAGGGCGGCTCCATGGTCACCAGCGCGAGCACCTGGAGCACGTGGTTCTGGACCATGTCCCGGACCGCCCCGATCCTGTCGTAGTAGCCGGCCCGGTTGCCGATGCCGATCTCCTCGGCAACCGTGATCTCGATCGATTGGACCATCGTGCGGTTCCAGACCGGCTCGAAGA
>CAXMLP010000014.1:0-3696 GCA_964194225.1 uncultured bacterium
TCAACGTATTCATCTGACGGTGCACTAGGGACTTCCCAATTGATGGCGCATCAGATTCGAGCTCGAGCCGACCTGCCCGAGGAGCACAAGTGGGACGCGGCGAGCGTCTTCCCGACCCCGGCCGAGTGGGAGCGGGAGTTCCGATCGGTGGAAGACCGCCTGCCCGACCTGGCCGAGTTTCGGGGCAGGATCGGGGAGGGGCCGGCCTCACTGGCTGATTGGTTCGCCGCCGAGGAGGCCGTCAGTCGCTCGCTCGGTCTGCTGCGCGTCTACGCCTACCTGTCCTACTCAGTCGATGCAAATGACCAAGCCGCTGCGAGTCGTCTCGACCGGTTCCGAGCCCTGCGCAGCCGGACCGATGCCGCGACAGCTTTCGCCGAGCCTGAGCTCTTGGCGGTCGGCCTCGATCGGCTCCGCGAGTGGACCGGCGAGGATCCCCGGCTGGCACATTTCGGCCATTACTTCGAGGTGATCGAACGCAAGCGCCACCATGTGCGGACGGCGGACGTCGAAGAGGTCATCAGCCAGGCCGCCGATCCGCTCGAGAGCGCGGCAACCATCCACGGGGTGCTCGCCAACGCCGATCTCAAATTTGCTCCGGCGACGGGGTCGAGTGGGGAAAGCAGCGAGGTCGCCCAGGGCACGATTGACGCACTCAAGTCGAGCCCGGATCGGGAGACGCGGCGCACCGCCTGGGAGAACTATTCGGAGGCGCACATCCAGGTCAAAAACACGATGGCGGCCAGTCTGGCGACCGGGATCAAGCGCGATGTCTTCATCGCCCGCGCCCGGCGTTACGAGTCGTCCCTGCAAGCTGCCCTGGAACCGAACCACATACCGATGAGCGCGTTCCACACCATGCTGGCGACCTTCCGCCGCAACATCCCAACCTGGCACCGGTACTGGCGCATACGCCGTCAGGCACTCGGACTCAACGAACTCTTCATCCATGACACCCGGGCTGTGCTGGCGCGAGAACAGCCACCACTCCCCTTCGCTCAGTCAGTCGAATGGGTGCTCGAGGGGGTGGCTCCGCTGGGCGCCGAATACCAGGAGGTGCTGAGCCGGGGCGTGCTCGAGCAGCGCTGGGTGGATATCTATCCCAACCGCGGCAAACGGATGGGCGCCTTCTCCACCGGTGCTCCAGGGACGCATCCCTTCATCTTCATGAGCTACAACGACGACATCTTCAGCATGTCGACCCTCGCCCACGAGATCGGCCACTCGATGCACAGCTACTACAGCCGGAAGCACCAGCCCTTCATCTACACCGGCTACGGTCTCTTCGTCGCCGAGGTGGCCTCCAACTTCCACCAGGCTCTGGTCCGCGCCCATCTGCTCAAGGTCAACTCCGACCCCGAGTTCCAGCTGGCCGTCCTCGAGGAGGCGATGGCCAACTTCCACCGCTATTTCTTCATCATGCCCTCCCTCGCGCGGTTCGAGCTCGAGGTTCACGAGCGGGTCGAGCGGGGCGAGGCGCTCAGTGCCGATTCCCTCAACGAACTGATGGCTGACCTCCTGCTGGAGGTGTATGGCGACGAACTGCAGCTCCGGCCCGGCGATCGGGAGAGGATCGGGAGCACCTGGTCACAATTCCACACCCACCTCTACAGCAATTTCTACGTCTACCAATATGCGACCGGGATCGCGGGCGCCAACTGGCTGGCGGACAAAGTCCTGGCGGGTGAGAGCGGCGCTGCCGAGAGCTACCTCGAGTTCATCAAGGCGGGTGCCTCCCTCTACCCGATGGAAGCACTGCAGCTGGCCGGCGTCGACATGACCAGCCCCGAACCGATGGACCGCGCGTTCGCGGTCATGGCCCAGATGGTCGATCGCCTGGAGCAGTTGGTCGGGGCACGACCGATCCGAGCCTGACCTTCTTCGCGCGTCCGGTCCGCGGCGCCTGCAGTTGGCTTCAGTCGCCGGAGATGAACAGCGAACTGCGGGCGTTTGAGGCCGCTGGGATCCTCGCCGGTTGGGGGAGCCGGGCACGGCGCGGTATCAGCACCCGGATGGTGGCAGCGACCATGACCGCGTTGCGCACCGCGATCATCCCGAGAAAGGTGCCGCTGTAGGGAAAGGGGCCCGGGGTCCCGAAGATGTGCTCGCTGATGTAGAGGACCGGATAGATCAATGTCGTGCAGGCACAGACGAGAAGCCACACCGAGTCAAGCTCCTCGACCAGCACCACAAAGGGAAGCACCCAGATCAGGTACTGAGGGCTGAACACCTTGCTGCTCAGCAGCACGATGCAGATGACCGCGAGAAAGGCTCTGGCAAGGTCCATCCTGCCCAGCCACAGGCGCCAGTAGACCCACATGAGGCCCGCCGCGCCCGCTGTGCTGGCGGCGCTTGCCAGGCCGGGAGCCAACGGGCCGATCAAGTTGTAGGAGAAGAAGCTGTGCTCGACCTCGGCTGAGAAGCCGACGAAACTGCTGAGCCAGAGCAGCGTGGCACCGAGAGACTCCACCTGGAATGGCCGCGCCCCGGCGTAGAAGAAGGGCGACAGCCCGCTCCAGCCGCTGAGCCCCACCGCGATCCCAAAGCCAGCCACCACCAGCGCGCCCCCGACCGCCGCTCCCTTGGCCACCGGGAGGACCCAGCGCTGGCCGGCCAGGACGAGGGCCCGCCGATGCTCGATCATCACCAGAGGGATCAGGACGATCGGATAGAGCTTCAGCAGAGTTCCAGCTGCCAAGAGCAGGTAGGCGCCCGTGAACCTGCCTCGCCGCACCGCCCAGTAGGCGGCGACCGTGAGAAGGGCGGGGATCAGGTCGTAGCGGGCCAGCACCGTACCGGCGGCGCCGACGACCAGGTAGAGGAGCAGCAGTGCCGCGTCACGGCGAGTACTGAACCGGAGGTAGCCCAGGTAGCCGGCCACGAGGATTGCCGACATCCAGATCGCAAACACCGTCGCGTAGTCGTGGAGCGGAGGCAGGACCGAGAGCGTGAAAACCACCAGGGCGAGCGGGGGATACTCAGCCGGGAGCTGATGAAAGGCGTGGTCACCCGCCCAAAACGCGACTGCGTAGCGATGATAGACGCGGATGTCGCCGTCGCCGTAGGGGCCGTGGACGGCGAACACGATGAGGGCAAGCAGGCCGAGGGCGATCACGGCAGCCTCACTTTTCGGGTCCTGAAGACGGGCGCGAAGCCACGTTCCACGGGGGCGCATCCTCTTATCGTGCCCGATTCGCACCCACGGCTGCTGAAGCGAGTGACCGCAGCAGGTAAGATCCGGCAGCAGAATGACCGACAAGCCAAGGCGCAGAACGGTGCAGGAAATGGTGGCTGAGGCGCGATCGCGAGTGCCCGGCCTGACGGTCGAGCAACTTCAAGAAGAGCTGGCCGGCGGTGAGATACAGCTCATCGATGTTCGCGATGTGCGCGAGCGGTGGAAGCTGGGCGCCATCCCCGGTGCTCGCAGCATGCCGCGAGGAATGCTGGAATTCTGGACCGACCCGGAGTCCCCCTACTACAAGAAATCGCTCGACCCCGCGCGCCGGACAGTCCTCTACTGTGCTGGTGGCTTGCGCTCATCCCTTGCGGCGGACGCACTCATGCAGCTCGGCTACACCAACGTCGCTCACCTGGAGGTGGGTTACGACGGCTGGCGCGAGGCGGGCGGAGCCACAGAGCCCGTGCCCGTGCCGGACAACCTCGGACCCAACTAGTGGACTGTAACGGTCAAATGAG
>CAXMLP010000015.1:0-1930 GCA_964194225.1 uncultured bacterium
GACCTCGTCGCCGGCCGGAAGCGGCGGGCGGGCTGCTGGGTGTCAGCCGAGACGGGGGTTGGACTGGAGGAGCTGCGCAGCGCGCTGCTCGGGGCGGTCCGCGAGGCGCCGCCCTCGCCGCGCCACAGTCCCGCCCTGCGGCCGACCAGGCTGCTGCCGCCCGCCGCCGCCGTCAAGGTGCACCGTAATGAGGAGGGAACCCTGGAGCTGACGGGGGCCCGGCTCGACCGGCTGCTCGCGCGCTATGACCTCGCCAGCCGCGATGGGCTGGACAGGTTCCAGGTCGCACTCGATCGAATGGGCATCAACGCGGTTCTCTCCGAGGCGGGAGCTGAACCCGGCGACACGGTGAGGATCGGCGAGAGCGAGTTCGAGTACCAGCCATGAGGGTCGGCATCCTGGGCGGCACCTTTGACCCGATCCATCTCGGCCACCTCGAGGCGGCCACGGCCAGCCTCGCCTGTGCCGGACTTGACGAGGTCTTCCTGGTGCCTGCCGGGCGCCCCCCCCACAAGGCCGCGCCGGTGGCCTCCGGGTCCGACCGTCTGGAAATGTGCCGGCTCGCGGCGGCGGGCCACCCGCACCTGCGCGTTGCCGATTGGGAGTTGCTGCGAGATGACCCGTCATACACGGTCGACACGCTGCGGAGCTTCCACGCCGAGCGGCCCGGCGATGAGCCCTTTCTGATCCTCGGCTGGGATGCCGCCCGGGAGATCAGGTCCTGGCGCGAACCGGACGAGGTGCAGAGGCTGGCACGCCTGGTGATCGTGGCCCGTCCCGGGCTGGCCAATCCGGACCCCGAGGCGCTTCGCGACGCCGGCCTTGACCCTGCTCGCGTGACGTTGTGCCTGATCACGACCCCCGATGTCGCCGCCCGCGAAATCAGGCGGCTGTCCGAGCATGGGCAATCGATCGACTCCCTGGTGCCGGCCGGGGTGGCCGAATACATCCGGAAACGGGACCTCTACGCGGTCGCGGCCCGATGAGCGCATAAGCTGATCCTCTTGACTGAGCTCCCAATTTGAAATTCGCAGCGCCCCATTGACCCCGACACCGATGGCGCCACTTGACCTGGCCAAGCTGATCCAGGCCGCCGCCGAGGACAAGCAGGCTGGCAAACCGGTCCGGATCCCGCTGCGCGGTAAGACCACGGTCGCCGACTACTTCGTCATCTGCGAGGGCGAGACCGATCGCCAGGTGAAGGCGATCGCCGACGGCATCCTCGAGCGCACCCGAGGGGCGGGTATCAGACCGCTGCGAGTCGACGGATACCAGGACGCCACCTGGATCCTGATGGACTACGACGCGGTCCTTGTGCATGTCTTTCTGCCCGGCGAGAGGTCCTTCTACGACCTCGAAACCCTGTGGTCGACAGCAGCCCGGCGCAGGGAGACTAACTGACAGACAGTTAGGAACTAATTTGATAGGATGAGACTCGCAATATGGTGCAGGCAAGCGACGACGGAGCGGTCAGTGAGGCTCCTGACGATGAGGTCAAAGTCCTCTTCATCGAAGACGATCCGGCTGTCGCCGAGATGTACAGGTTGAAGCTGGAACTGGATGGCTACACGGTCACCGTCGCGAAGGACGGTGAGGAGGGTCTGCGCGTCGCCAACGACGTCCCGCCGGACATCATTTTCCTCGATACCCGGCTGCCCAAGATGGACGGCTTCGCGGTGCTCGAAAAGCTCCGTTCCGCCGAGCGCACCCGGGAGGTGCCCGTCATCATCCTCTCCAACTACGGCGAGCGCGAGCTGGTCGACCGCGGCCTCAAGCTGGGAGCGCTGGAGTACCTGATCAAGAGCCAGACGACACCCGCCAACCTGTCCCGGGGTGTCGAAGGCTGGCTCAAGGAATAGTGGGTATGGCATTGAATCGGCGTGCCGACATCCGCTCCGGCTTCGACCTCGACAAGCCGCTGTACACGATC
>CAXMLP010000016.1:0-3534 GCA_964194225.1 uncultured bacterium
CCCGCCGCTCCTCCTCGGGGTCGTCGAGCCGGTTGAAGTTGAGCAGGCCCTCGGCCATCCCGAACACCTCCTGGACGCGGCAGCCGGGCAGCAACTCCTCGGTCCGCCGCTTCACCTCCGGCTGCAGCCGCTGGCCGCCGGTGTTGACGACCCGGATTGACCCCAGCTCGGCCGCGCCGATGGCGGGATCGTTGAGCCAGCGGATCAGCTGGGCGGGCACC
This sequence comes from uncultured bacterium, assembly GCA_964194225.1. Classification (GTDB taxonomy): domain Bacteria; phylum Chloroflexota; class Dormibacteria; order Dormibacterales; family Dormibacteraceae; genus CAXMLP01. The sequence continues at coordinate 222 of CAXMLP010000016.1, forward strand.
AGCTGCACGTGCGTAACGCCGTGCTCGTTGATCAGCCTGAAATTGTCGGCGGCCGAGGTGGTCGAGCCGAGCACCGTCCGGCCGCCCAGCTGCAGGAAGCTCTGCAGGCCCGGCGAGGCGAGTGGGAAGTTGTGGCCCAGGGGGAGCACCGCGAGAAGGACATCATCAGGCCGGATGTCGTTCACGGCACCCGCCGCGATCGAGTTGTACCAGTAGTCGTCGTGCGTCCGGGGGATCAGCTTGGGGAGCCCTGTGGTCCCCCCCGAGAGCAGGAACACAGCGGGGTCAAGGGGGTCGATTGAGACCTGCGCCAGGGCACCCGCATCGCCCCGCAGCGAACCAAGCCGGTCAAGCGTGACCACCGCCTCCAGCTCGGGGTTCTGCTCGTGGACCAGGCGGGCGAGGTCGGCGTCGTGGCAGATGTAGGCGCGAGCCTGCGCGAGCTTCACGAAATGCCCGATCTCCGCCTGGCGATGGGCCGGCAGGGCGAGGATCGGGATCGCGCCCAGCCGCTGCAGCGCGAAATACAGAAAGACGAACTCGGGGACATTGGGCAGCTGGACCACCACCCGGTCGAGACTCGCGACTCCCGCCGCGTGAAGCCCCGCCGCCAGCACCCCGGCCTCTCCCCGCAGCTCCGAGTAGGTGCAGCGTCCGCCCGGCCAGATCAGCGCCACGCGGTCGCGGTGCGCCTCAAAAACGGCCGCGAAGGAGTCCCACAGGGAACGGTTCGGCCACCAGCCGGCCGCCCGATAGCGCGTCACGAACTCCGGCGGGTAGGGAACCACTCCGGGCAGCATCGGCGGAAGAAAAATTACACCCGCTTAATGGCGCCTTCAGGTTTGCGGGGGAGCATGGCGGCCATGGCACGGATGTGGCTCTCGCAGGGAACCGGGGCGATGCTCGCCCTCGGACTACCCGCAGTGGCGCTGTCACTGCTCCTCCTGGTCGCTGGGGAGGTGGTCCTCCGCTGCCTCCGCCTGACCCAGTCACTGATCCGTCGCCTCCGATCTGTGCGACCGCACGGCCTGCTGCTCGCGGGATTCCTCCTCCCCGTGACAGCGGCCTGCGGTCTGCAGGGCATCACTTCGGTCCCGACCCGCACGACCGTGCCGGCGCCGGTCGCCGCCACCGCGCCGGCCGTCTCCATGAACAGTTCGGCCGAGCTGAGGGCGCTCCAGTCTGAATTCGTCAGCGTCGTCAAGGCCGTCGGGCCCTCGGTGGTACAGATCGACACCAGAACCGGCCTCGGCTCGGGGATCATCTTCGATCCTCAGGGAGACATCGTCACGAACGCGCACGTCGTCGGCAACTCTCAGCAGTTCAACGTCACGCTCTCGAATGGCAGGGAGTACGCGGGCCGCCTCATCGGCACCTTCGTGGCGGATGACCTGGCGGTCATCAAGATCGACGGCGGACCATTCCCGGCGGCCACCTTCGGCGACTCCGCCCAGCTTCAGGTGGGGGACATCGTGATGGCCATCGGCAACCCGCTCGGCCTCCAATCCAGCGTCACCGAGGGCATCGTGAGCGCGGTCGGCCGAACCCTCAGCGAGCAGAACGGAGCCACCCTCAATGACCTCATCCAGACCAGCGCCGCGATCAACCCCGGCAACAGCGGTGGTGCCCTGGTGGACCTGCGCGGGCAGGTCGTCGGCATCCCGACGCTGGCCGCCACCAACCAGGGCGGCGCAGCCGCCGGGATCGGGTTCGCCATCCCGAGCAACACGGTCAAGGACATCGCCACCCAGCTCGTCCAGAGCGGGAAGGTGACCAACTCCCACCGGGCCTACCTCGGAGTCCAGCTGGCCAGCACGCAGGGCGGCGGCGTCCTCGTGACGAGCGTCGTAACCGGCGGGCCGGCCGACCGGGCGGGAATCCGCAACGGCGACCTGGTCACCGCCATCGACGGCCGGACCACCGCCTCCAGCCAGGCGCTCTCCGCCAGCCTCGCCGGCCACAAGCCCGGCGATACCGTCAGCCTCTCCATCCAGCGCCGGGCGGGCGGGACCGAAACGGTCAAGGTTGCCCTCGGCCAGTACCCGGGCTGAGCAGCCGACCTACCATCACCCTGAGGTGAGGGTGCTGATCGCTGAGGACGATCCGGGTGTCCTCTCAGTGTTGCAGAGAGGTCTCACGGAGCACGGCTATGTCTGCGACGTGGTGACCCAGGGCGGCGACGCCCTCCACCTCCTGCGCCTACACGACTACGCGGTCGCCGTGCTCGACTGGCGAATGCCGGAGATGACCGGCGAGCAGGTCGCCCGGGAGGCGCGGCGGCTCAAGATCCGGACGCCCATCCTGATGCTCACAGCGCGCGACACCACGGCCGACAAGGTCCTCGGCCTCGACGCGGGGGCCGACGACTACCTGGTCAAACCCTTCCAGTTCGATGAGCTTCTGGCCCGCCTCCGCGCACTCCAGCGGCGCCCAGCGGAGGTGGCCGAGCCGGTGTTGTCGCTGGGGGCCCTCGCGCTCGACCCGGCGCGCCGGCTGGTGACCGCCGCCGGCCGCACCTTGCGGATCACCGGGGTGGAGCTGGCGATGCTCGAGCTGCTGCTCCGGCGCAGCCCGGCCGTGGTCAGCCGCGAGGCGATCGCCCGCCACGCCTGGCCCGAGGCGGGCAGCGAGATCGGCTCGAACACCATCGACGTCCACGTCGCCAACCTGCGCCGCAAGCTCGCCGATGCCGGCGTCGAGCTGCTCACCGTGCGCGGTGCCGGCTACCGCCTGATGAAGACCTGATGCGCTGGCGATTGATGCGCGTGGCGGGGGTCTCGGCCGCGGTTGTCATCGTCCTCTACGCGGTCATCGCGGCGGCGATCGACGCGGCCCTCTTCCAGACCCTGACCAGCGATGTAGACCAGCGGATCAAGGCCCGGATCGGCCTGATCATCGAGCATCCCAGCGTCATCACCAGGCCGATCCCTTCCGGCGAGCACAACCAGCCGCTTTACGTCTGGCTGATGGGCCCTGACGGGCGCCTCGTCGGGTCGACCGTCCAGGCGCCCCAGGTACCCCGCAACTTCCACCCCGGCGGGCCTCAGACAGTGCTGCTGGACGGGTCACGCTTCAGGGTCTTCGGGGAAACCTTCTCGGACGGCTGGCTGGTGGTCGGCCAGGGTGTCGACGACATCTACGCGGCGATCACGCGGCTCGCCGTGGTCGAGGGCATCGCCGCGTTGCCGCTGGCCCTGGCGACCTTCCTGGGTTCGCTCCTGATCGCCCGGCGCAGCGTGGCCCCGGTGGAGAAGGCCCGGCGGCGCCAGCTCGCCTTCACCGCCGACGCCTCGCACGAGCTGCGCACCCCGCT
>CAXMLP010000017.1:0-1631 GCA_964194225.1 uncultured bacterium
GTTCAAATCTCCCCAGCCCGACAGAGAAACCGCAGGTCAGAGGGGGTTTTTGGCTCCGGGTGACGGAACTGGTCGGGAGCGTTCCCCGCGTTTTCCCCGCGTTTCCGAAGTGTCCGGGACTGTGCGACGGCGTCCCGTAGCGTTCGGCGGGGGATTGAGCGCTGCCTGCCGGGCACCCTCCAGGGCGGCGCTCGCGCCCCGCAGATCGTCCGGGTACAGATGGGCGTAGGTGCGCATGTATATGGCCGGATCGTGGCCGAGCAGCGCCGACGCAGCCGTGACCGGAACGCCCGCCTGGGCCATCAGCGAGGCGGCGGTGTGGCGCAATGTGTAAGGGGTCGCCCACGCCGGTAGGCCGGCCTCGTCGCGGGCCTGGGTGAAGACGGCGCGGAAGTTGCTGAGGCGAAGCCGGCCGCCCGCCGGGGTGCAGAAGATGGGGGAGTCCGGGCCGTCGCCGACCGCGGTATCCATGTGGGCCTTTAGCTCGGCCAGCACCGAGCCGGTCAGGGGTACGACCCGGGCCTTGTGGGTTTTGGTGTCGCCCTCGTACCACCGGCCGCGCACCTCGGTGGCCCCACCCTCGACCAGGAGGTTCCCCAGGTCGTCCAGGTGGCGTCCGCGTAGCGCGGCGGCCTCACCGGGGCGCAGCCCGGCGTAGGCGAGCAGGGAGACGAGCGGACGCCAGAACGGATCGAACGCTTCACCCAGCTGCTCGACCTGCGCCGCGGTCAAAGCCTGTTTCTTGGCTGACGGCGGCTTGGCGAGACGCAGCCCGCTGCCCGGGTTGGCGGCGATGATCCCGGACTCGACAGCGGAGCGGAGAACCATGCCGGCCACCGTCCTGGCCGTCCGTACCGTCGATGCGCTGAGCCCGGCGCGCGGCGTAGGTCGCTAACCCATTCCTCGAGGTCGATGCGCCGGATGGAGCCGAGACGGCGCGGGCCGAGATGGGGGAGCACGTGCAGCCGGAGGATGTTCTCGTACTGGGCGATCGTGTTGGGAGCCCGGTCCTGCATGGTCGGCCACCAGCGGGCGTGCCATTCGGCGAACGTGATTTTGGCGAGCCGCGGGTTTCGGTAGGTGCCGTGGTCGATGTCGTGGTGGACGTCGCGGTCGAATCGGGCAGCGGCGCGGGCCGTCTTGAAGTTCCGTTCCTGGGAGTCGGGGTCTCTCCATCGCACCCGGTAGTAGACGGTGCCGGTCGGCGAGGTTCGCTTGGTGACGCTCATCGCTTCTTCTCCCTCTTTGGCCGCCCCGGCTTGCGCTCCGGGTGGCGGGCCATCCACTTCTCGACGTCCTTCGTCCGCCAACCCCGAGCTCCGCCGGTCAGTTGCGCGGCCGGCTGCGGGAAGTCGTCGTACTGCCGGGCGAGTTGCTCGGCACGTGAGCGGGTCACTCCGAGCATGCGGCCAATGCCGGCGAGGCTGAGCAGTTCGTCAGGCACAACGTGAAGCCTAGCCTTATCCTTGCAGTCCGTGTAGGGATAGGCGTAGCCCCCCAGGGGGACGGCGCCCAGGGAGAACTCTTGACTCCAGCGCGGCCGGCACGATCCCTGAACGCCGGCCCGAAGGCGAAGAGCTGTTCGCCGCCTTGTGTGTTGCACGGCCATGAGGGCATCGTCGCCAAACGCA
>CAXMLP010000018.1:0-1644 GCA_964194225.1 uncultured bacterium
GAGGTCATCGATGTCGAGCCAGGAGGTTGGCTCTACAAGGACTCCTCGGTGCGCATGGACATAAAGGTGATGGGCCTGCGCTCGGGGATCTTCGCGGGCTCCGGTCAGCTGGTGTTCAACCGGTTCACCGGTCCCGGGCGGTTGGGACTCCAGTCGATGTACGTTCACTCGGGCGACAGCGGAAACGCGGGCGCGGGCAACGCGGCTGCGGCGGGAGGAATCGCAGGAGCGGTGATCAAGGGCCTTACCCGCTAGGCGGCCGGCCTTACCCGCTAGGCGGCCGGCCTCACCCGGCGCAGCGGCGTCGCGCCTTAGCCTATGGCGGGTCCGCCGCCAGCCCAATTGCACCGATGGACACGAGGCGCTGAATCTCCCCGTCGTCCATTTGCAGCAGCTCGCGGAGCACCTTCTCGGTCGACCCCCCGACCGGCTCGCCGAGCCAGCGCAGGCTGCTCGGGGCCTCAACGAATCGGGGCACAAAGCCCGGTGCGAGAAGCTTGCCGATGGAGGCCGGACCGTCCGCCTCGAGCACCATTCCACGCTCCCGAAAGTGCTCGTCGGCGACGATGTCGGCGATGCTGTAAACGGGAGCCGCGGGGACTCCCGCCCGGTTCATCACATCCCAGATCTCTGCGACCGAGTGCTTCAGCGTCCAGATCTCAATGAGATGGTCGAGCTCCGCCGCGTTGGCCCGGCGGGCCTGATTGTCATTGAAGCGGGGATCCTGGCCGAGCTCTGGTTGGCCGATCGCCGCGCAGAAGCGCGCGAAGATCGACTCCCCGTTGGCGCCGATGGTGATGTAGCTGCCGTCACTTGTCGGATGGCTGTTCGAAGGCGCCGACCCGGGCAATGCGTTGCCCTGCCGCTCACGGACCACGCCGGTGTGGCCATACTCGGGAAGGATTCCCTCGAGAAGGCTGAAGACCGCCTCGTAGAGGGCGACATCCACCACCTCGCCCTGGCCGGTTGCATCCCTGCGGCGCAGCGCGGCCAGGCTGCCGATGGTGGCGTAGAGAGCGGCGATCGCGTCGCCGATGCTCACCCCCATTTTGAGGGGCGGCCGGTCGGGAAAACCGGTCACGTAGCGGAGGCCACCTAGCGATTCACCGGTGCTGCCATAGCCGGCCCGATCTCGATACGGGCCCGTCTGACCGAAGCCCGAAATCCGGACCAGGACGAGGCGGGCATTGACCGCGCGCAGCCGGTCCGGTCCCAGGTTCCATGATTCGAGCCGGCCAGGGCGGAAGTTCTCCACGACAAGGTCGACCTCGGCGGCGAGACGAAGCACGAGCGCCTGCCCATCAGGGTGGCGAAGGTCGATCGCCAACGAATGCTTGTTCCGCGACTGGATCATCGACCAGAGCGAGCCCGCCTCGGTGACAACACTCCAATTCCGCAACGGGTCGCCGGCGCCGGGCGGTTCGACCTTGAGAACCTGCGCGCCCATGTCCGCCAGGAGACGGGTGCAGAACGGGCCGGCGATCAGCGAGCCGAGCTCGAGGACCCGGATTCCGCCGAGTTGACCGTCGGGTTCCCGGGCCACCGCGTCAAAATCTACAGCCTGCCAGTGGCAGTGGACTGGAACGGCCGAATGGGGGGCAGGCCGGAGGCGCGCTGGTCGCGATTCGGCCGTTACAGCCCACT
>CAXMLP010000019.1:0-2433 GCA_964194225.1 uncultured bacterium
GTCATGGAGTACGTCGAGGGCGAATCCCTGCGTTCCATCCTGCAGAACAAGGGTCCCCTCCAGGTTCACCAGGCACTGGACATCACCGGCCAGCTGCTCTCCGCGATCGGAGCCGCCCACGCGCACAACATCGTCCACCGGGATCTCAAGCCAGACAACGTCGTCGTCTCCAACGTCGGCAAGGTCAAGGTGATGGACTTCGGCATCTCCAAGCTGCTGGTGGGGACCCCCGGACTCACCGGCACCGAGAGCATCATCGGCACCCCGACCTACATGTCGCCGGAGCAGGTGCGCGGCGAGCACGTGGATGCCCGCTCCGACCTTTACGCGGTGGGCTGCATCCTCTACGAGGTCCTGACCGGGAATCCGCCCTTCACCGGCCAGCTCGCGGCCGTCCTCCATGCGCAGATCAACTGCGAACCGACCGAGTCCCCGCTCATCCCGGCCGCGGTCATGACGGTGATCCGCAAGGCGATGGCCAAGGACCTGCGCAAGCGCTTCAAGAACTGCGAGGAGTTCGCCGGGGCGCTGCTCTCGATGGACACCGCGCAGATGGAGGGGACCTCGCTGCAGGGCCCGACCGACGAGGCACCGGTCACCGAGTCGAGACTCCCCTTCCGGCTGCCCAGCCTGCGCCAAAAGCTGCCCGCCCTGAAGGCCGCCGGCGGTCCCGCTCCGGCAGACGAACCGGGCCGGCGGTGCAGCGACGGCCAATGCCGTTCCGCCGGCCGGCACCGCTGCTCCTACCGCGACCGGACCGGAGCGGAGTGCAATACCTGGTGGTGCGAGCACCACATCCACAGCATCGGTCAGGACAGCTTCTGCCGCCGGCACATCACCGTCATTCGCGCGCTTGCGGTCACGGCCGGCACGATCCGCGAGATAAAGCACCTTCCGGCGGTCAACGATCGCTCGCTGTCGTTGGCGGCGATGGTCGGCAACGACCTTGACAAGGACATCACCGAGATCCTTCGCCGCCGCTACAGCAGCCGCCGTGACGTAACGGTCGTGGCGGACAAGACGGTCCGTGAAACGCGGGACGGCGGCTCGATCGCGTGGGAGAGGAGCTGGTCGGCGACCCGCAACCAGGGGTACGAGACAAGGATCAGCGTGTGGGTCTCCTCGCAGGAACCCTGCCGCCTGGAGGTCAGGATCGGGAGCATGGCCATCTACTCCGGGGTGCCGGATTGGATCAGCCACCGCCTGGAGGGAAAGCCCGCGGACCGCGCCGACCGGGTCAGCTTCAACGCTCGCCTGGTTGAAGCGATCACGGAGGCAGTGGATAGGCCCGCCCCGCTGGCGGGCGGCTACGCCTCGCTCGGCGATTCGTCACCCGGACTGCCCCAGCTGCGGGCCCTTCCCGAGATCGATCCAAACCTGCTCGAGGGCCTTGTCATGCGCGCCCTCAGCTCGCGTTCGACAAGCGTGCCGGGGTATGAGATCTGCCAGATGCTCGCGCTGCCCTTCGGCAGCGTGGAGCCGGTGATCAAGAAGCTGGCCGGCGAGCGGCTCCTCGACCCGGGCGGCCTCGACCCGGAATCGTCAGATCGCCCGATGCCGGAGCGCATGACCTACACCATGAGCGCTGAGGGCCGGCTCCTGACCGAGGAGATGGCCAAGAAGGGCACCCGCTACCTGGGGCCCGCCCCGGTCACGCTGGCCGAGTACGTCCGGCTGACGACCGAGGTGATCCTCCCCGGCCTGGATCCGGCGATCGTGCGGGCCGCCCTCGATGGTTTGGAGCTCTCGCCCGGGGTCGAGGATGCGGTCCGGGCCGCCGTCAACTCGCGGGGCTCGGTCTTCGTCTACGGCTCCCCGGGCAACGGCAAGACGTCCCTGGCGAGACGGTTTCCGCGCCTGCTTCGCGGCCCGGTCCTGGTTCCGGCGGCGATCGACCTCGGTGGCGGTGAGGTGATGGTCGTGTTCGACCCCGCCGTTCACAAGCTGGATGCCGATCAACCCCGGGACGGCCGGTGGCGGCGCGTGATCAGGCCCCTGGTCCAGGTCGGTGGTGAATTCACCCTCGAGATGCTCGCGGCGACCTGGGACCCGGCAAGCCGCACCTATCAGGCTCCCCTCCAGGTGAAGGCGAACGGAGGGGTCCTGCTGATCGACGACTTCGGGCGGCAGCCGGTGAAGCCAAAGCAGATCCTCGACCGGATGATGGTGCCCCTGGAGCAGGCCGTCGACCACCTTCAACTGAGCGCCAGCGGCCGCAAGGTGGAGGTGCCCTTTCGGTCCATGTTGATCTTCAGCACGAATATGGCTCCGGCCGAGCTGCTCGATGAGGGCCATCTCCGGCGACTCGCCTACAAGATAAGGATGCCGGACCCCACCCCCCAGCTCTATCGCCGCATCTTCGAACGCGAGCGGCAGCGGCTCGGCATTCCCGCCAATCCGCAGGTGTTCCCGCAGATCGGGCATCTCTACGGG
>CAXMLP010000020.1:0-2483 GCA_964194225.1 uncultured bacterium
GCGGAGCCGGGCCCGCGCGGTCTCCTATTACGCCATCGCGCCAAGGGACTTGGGCGCGGCGCGAGCGGGTGGGCCGATAACCTCAGGGAGCTGATGAAGGTCCTCGTCGTGGGTTCTGGGGCGCGCGAGCATGCGCTGGCCTGGAAGTGCATGCAGTCGGTGCTCACCGAGCGCGTCTTCTGCGCTCCCGGCAACGGTGGAACCGGGGGCATGGCCAAGAACATCAGGGTCCCGGCCGACGATGTCGTCAACCTCGTCAAATTTGCGAAGCGGGAGAAGATCGGCCTGGCGGTGATCGGCCCGGAATCCTCGATCGCGGCCGGCCTTGGCGACGCGCTTCGTGAGGAGGGGATTCCCGCCTTCGGGCCGAGTCGAGCGGCGGGCCGGATCGAGAGCAGCAAGGCCTTCGCCAAGGAGCTCATGGCCCGGGCCGGCATCGCGACGGCGGAGTACGGGGCCTTTCACGAACCGGCCGCGGCGAAGGAATGGGCCCGGGCCAGAGAGGGTCGAGTCGTGGTGAAGGCAGACGGGCTCGCGCTGGGCAAGGGAGTCGTGGTCTGCGCCTCGCAGGCCGAGGCGGAGACCGCTATCGACTCAATGCTCGTCGGCCACGCCTTCGGCCGAGCCGGCTCGACCATCCTCGTCGAGGAGCTGCTGGCCGGAAGGGAGGTCTCCCTGATGGCGGTCACCGATGGCCGCCGCGTCATCCCCCTCGCCCCGGCGCGCGATTTCAAGCGAGCGCTGGAGGGCGACCAGGGTCCCAACACCGGAGGGATGGGCGCCTACTCGCCCCCGGCTGATGCAGATGGCGCCACGTTGCGCCAGGCCCTCACAGAGGTGCTGGAGCCGGCTGTCAGGCAGATGGCCGAGGATGGCGTCGAGTATCGCGGGCTTCTCTATGCGGGCCTGATGCTGACCAGCGCCGGTCTCCGGGTTCTCGAGTTCAACTGCCGCTTCGGCGACCCCGAGGCGCAGGTGGTTCTGCCCCGGCTTCGCTCCGATGCGGTTCGACTGATGCTCGAGGCCGCCCGGGGTGACCTCGGCGGCCTCGCCGAGCTGGACTGGGACCCCCGGCCCTGTGTCGGCATCGTCGTCGCCTCGGCGGGCTATCCCGACTCCTACGAAACAGGGTTCGAGATCGACGGCCTCGCCACCATCCAGCCCGGTGTCCTCGTCTTCCATGGCGGCACCCGCTACGTCCCGGGGCGCGGACTGGTCACCGCCGGCGGCCGGGTGCTGACGCTGGTCAGCCTCGGCGACAGCGTCGACGCGGCTCGCGAGTCCATTCTGGCCACAGTCGGCCGGGTACGATTCAACGGAGCTTTCCACCGCCGCGACATCGCCCTGGAGGGGACCGCAACGAATGCCTGAGGTCGGGATCATTCTTGGCAGCAAATCAGACCTGCCGTTGATGGAGAGCTGCGTCAGCCAGCTCCAGGCATTCGGCATCGACTATGAGCTGAAGGTCTGTTCTGCCCATCGGGATCCGGCCGGAGTTCGCGAATGGGCGGAGGGCGCCGCCGGGCGCGGCCTGAAGGTCGTCATCGCGGCGGCGGGAGGGGCAGCCCACCTGCCCGGGGTGGTCGCCGCCTGGACCGACCTGCCGGTGCTCGGCGTGCCCGTCCCAACTGAGCATCTGGGTGGTCAGGACTCCCTCTACAGCATCGTGCAGATGCCAGCGGGCATCCCCGTCGGCACCATGGCGATCGGCGTGGCGGGCGCCAAGAACGCGGCCTGGCTGGCCGCGCGGATCCTCGGGCTCATGGACACCGCAGTTGCCGCACGCCACCATGAACTGCGGCAGGCGCTCGCCGGCCGGTGAAGAGCAAGCATCGCGGCAAGCCCCGCCTGCGGCTCACCGACACCACCTTTCGCGATGCCCACCAGACCCTGCTCTCGGGTCGCCTGCGCGGCGCCGACATCGTCAAGCTCGCCGCGAAGATGGACCAGGTTGGCTTCTATTCGCTGGAGGCCTTCGGCGGCGCCACATTCGAGACCGAGATCAGGCATAACGGAGAGAACCCCTGGGACTACCTTCGGGAGCTGAAGAAGGCGGCGCCCCGGACCCCAATCCAGGCCCTGATTCGAGGCCAGAACCTGGTCTCGCACCGGAACTTCGCGGACGATGTTGTCGAGGCTTTCGTCGCGCATGCCGCGGCCTGTGGCGTGGACATCTTCCGGATCTTCGATCCCCTCAACGACCTCCGGAACATGGAGGCGGCCATCGCCGCCGCGAAGAAGGCCCGCCGCAAGGTCCAGGGAGCCCTCTGCTACGCGATCAGCCCGGTTCACAACCTGGAGCTCTGGTGCTCACTCGCCAAGGGGCTCCAGAAGCTGGGCTGTGACGTGGTGGTTATCAAGGACACCTCCGGGCTGCTCAGCCCGCAGACAACCTGGGAGCTGGTCGCCGCCCTCAAGAACGTTGTCCGGGTCCCGATCGCAGTCCATTCCCACTGCTCCAGCGGCATGGCGCCGATGGCCTA
>CAXMLP010000021.1:0-5568 GCA_964194225.1 uncultured bacterium
GCGATCCGCCGGCAGCGTCCCGATGGGGTGTTCATCTTCATCCAGCCACCATCGATGGAGGAGTTGAGCCGGCGGCGTGAGGGGCGGGGAACCGAGGACGAGGAGGAGATGCGCCTCCGGCAGAAGCTGGCGGCCTGGGAGATGTCCCACGCCGAGTTCTACGACCACGTCGTGGTCAACGAGAATGCCGATGTGGCCGCGGCAGAGGTGTTGGAGATAGTCAGGGCGGAACGAGCCCGGCGAAAGGCGGTGGCGACGGATGCCTCTTGACCCGGCCGAGGTGCCCGCCACCCTGCGCGGTAAGCGAGTCGCCGTCCTCGTGGCCGGCGGGATCGCCGCCTACAAGGTCGCCGACCTCACCTCGCAGATGAATCAGGCCGGCTGCCAGGTCAGGGTCGCGATGACCCGGTCTGCCACCCGCTTCGTCGGCCCGCCAACCTTTCACGGCCTGACCGGCAACCGGGTCCAGACCAGCCTGTGGGACCCGGGCGGCACCGCCGAGCCGCACGTCGCGCTGGGGGATTGGGCCCAGGTGATCCTCGTGGCTCCGGCGACCGCCAACCTGATCTCCCGGCTGGCGGTCGGGGCCGCCGACGACCTCGTCCTGGCGACCTGCCTGGCCGCTCGCTGCCCGGTCGTGCTGGCGCCCGCCATGAACGACGCGATGTGGGCGAAGCCCGTCGTGCAGGCGAACCTGGAGGTTCTCCGAGCCCGCGGTAACCTCATCGCGGAGCCGGAATCCGGCCACCTGGCGAGCGGTCATTCCGGAGCCGGCCGCCTGGCCGCAGCCGAGGCGATCTTCGCGGCCCTTGCCAGTGCCATAAGCGCCGGCCACGACCTCGCCGGGCGCCGTGTTGTGGTGACCGCGGGGGGTACGCGCGAGGCGATCGACCCGGTCCGCTTCATCAGCAACTACTCCAGTGGAAAGATGGGTGGCTCGCTGGCCGAGGCTGCGGCTGACCGGGGAGCCGAGGTCATCCTGGTCACCACCGCGCCCTTCGCCGAGTGCGCCGGGGTTTCCATCCGTCGAGTCGAATCGGCAGCGGAGATGCTGGCGGCGGTCCGGGCTGAGCTGCCCGGTGCCGACCTGCTCCTGATGGTGGCCGCCGTGGCTGACTTCCGGCCTGCGAAGCGGGAGCCGAGCAAAATCCGGCGCGAGGAGAGGGATTCCCTCCACCTCGAGCTCGAGCGGAACGTGGACATCCTCGCCGAGCTGGCTCGGGAGGGAGGGGCAGAGACCGCCTACCGCGTGGGATTTGCCGCCGAGGATGCCGACCTCGAGGCGCACGCGATGGAAAAGCTCGAACGCAAGCGGCTGGATGCGATCGTGGGCAACGACATCACCGGCGGGGTGTTCGGCAGCGACGAGAATGCGGGTGTGATGTTCTTCCGATCGGGAGGCCGAATCGAGCTTCCCCGCTCGACCAAGCGCCAGATGGCGGACCGGATCCTCGACGCGGTTCGGGAACGGCTCTCCTGAGCGATCGGTCCGCCCGGCTGGCGCGGCGGCTCGTCGGAGCCGCATTGCTTTTGATCTCGACTTTCGCGACCGGCGCATGCGGCGGCGTCTCGGGCGGCTCTGACCTGCAGACCGTGGCGAATGCCATCCGTGAGCTCGAGACCAGGGGAGCCGAATTCCAACTGAGCGAGGTTCTGACCCAAACCGGTGGCGACATCCCGAAGGGCAAGCAGGCCTACATCAAGTTCAAGGCGAGCGGTGCCGAGCGTGACGACAACGCCTACCTGGTCCTCAAGCTCAGCAACAACCGCAACCAGCCGATCGGGGCCTACGACCTGGTCATCAACGATTCGGACCTCTATGTCCGCCCGCATGGGTCGACGCGGGTCTGGTACACCGGGCCGGCAGCTGTGGCCAATCACTTCTATCCCGGAATTCGGCTCAACCTGCTGCGGGAGACCGTGCTGCTCGCGGCGGGCCAATCGAGCAAGGGGCCAAGCTTCGCCAACGGGTCCTTCAGCCGTCAGTACACCATCACCCCCGGCGCGGACCAGCTTGAGCAACTTCAATCCACGGTGATCGGGCCCCAGAACGAGGCGAAGTTCCTCAAATCCGCAAGCGGTACGATCGACTTCTACGTCGGACTCAATGGCAATCACCTGGAGCGCGTGGCCATCCACGTCGTCGGAACTGACCCGGAGACGACGCTGCGGCAGGAGTTCCGCTCGACCCTGACCTTCAGCCGGGTCGGCAAGGTCGGCCCCATCGGGATCCCGGACAAGTCGCTGCAGGTGGCGCCATCGAACCTGTTCGCGATCGGCCAGCCGACCACCGGCTGATATAGATCCTTGTAGGGGGGCCGCCAGCCGTGACCAGCTACGCGGAGATCGCCGTGGAGGCCGGGCGCGCCCTGGAACGCGGGCATTACACCTACCTGGTTCCGCAGGATATGCGGGTGGTGCCGGGCCACCGGGTGCTGGTGCCATTCGGACGGCGAATGGTATGGGGCTACGTGCTCGCGCTTACCGATGAGGATCCGGGTATCAACGTGCGGCCGATCGAGCGAGCTGACCCGGAGCCGCTGCTGCAACCCCACCAGCTCACCCTCGCGCGAGAGATGGCCGCACACTACTGGGCGCCGCTGCTCGAGTGCATCCGGGCGATGGTCCCGCCCCGGATCCGCGGCGGCCGGTCGAGCGGCGCCGGCCCCTCCTCCCGTCAGTGGCGGCACAGCCGTCTGCTCGCCCAGGCGGCGGGGACCGGGGGACCGCCGGAGACTCCGCTGCCCCTGACCGCGGAGCAGCGGGCGGCGACGGCGGTGATCAGGAACGGCGCTCGTGTGCTGCTGCACGGGGTCACCGGAAGCGGCAAGACGGAGGTCTACCTGGCCGCAGCCGAGGCAGCTCGCGTCGACGGCCGGCAGAGTCTGGTGCTGGTCCCGGAGATCTCCCTCACACCGCAACTGGTGGGCCGCTTCGCGCGGCGTTTCGGCGGCCGCCTCGCCGTGCTTCACTCTCGCCTGACCGAGCTCGAGAGGGCCCAGCAATGGTGGCGGGCTCGGCGCGGCGAGGTCGACCTCGTGATCGGGTCGCGCTCTGCCGTCTTCGCCCCGTTGCCTCGGCTGGGGCTGATCTGCGTCGACGAGGAGGGATCATCGTCCTATAAGCAGGATCGAACGCCCCGCTACGACGCGCAGTGGGTGGCGGGCCGCCTGGCGGTCCTGACCGGGGCGCGCCTGGTGCTCGGGTCGGCGACGCCCGCCGTCGCCACCTACCGACTGGCGGAGACCGGTGGTCTGGACCTCGCCGAGCTGCCCCACCAGGTCGGCGGTTCAATCCCTCAGATCGAACTGGTGGACATGCGAGAGGAGGCCGAAGCGGGCAACCGAACGCCGATCAGCCGCCGCCTGCAGCTGGTCGTGGCCGGGACCTTGGCGGCCGGAGGTCAGGCGATCCTCTTTCTCAATCGCCGAGGGTCGGCGACGTTCGTGCTCTGCCGGGACTGCGGGAAGAGCATCGGTTGCCCGAATTGCTCGGTGGCGCTTGTCCAGCACGCCGAGCTCAATGGGCTCGCCTGTCACTACTGCGGCTACACCCGCGCTCTTCCGGACAGCTGTCCCCTTTGCGGCTCGCGCCAGATCCATGGTTTCGGGATCGGCACGCAGCGTCTGGAGTCTGTCGCCCGCCGCCTCTGGCCGACCGCCAGGGTGCTCCGACTGGACCGTGACAGTGCCGGCGGGGAGGAGGGCTACCTCGAGATTTTCGAGAGCTTCGCGTCCGGCGAGGCAGACATCCTCGTCGGTACCCAGCTCGTCGCCCGCGGCTTCGATCTGCCCCGAGTCGCTGCGGTCGGGGTGGTGGACGCCGACCTGCCCCTCCACTTTCCCGACTACAGATCGGCCGAGCACACCTTCGCCCTGGTGACCCAGGTGGCGGGAAGAGCGGGAAGGGCGAGCAGCCCGGCCCGCGTCATCGTCCAGACAGCGAACCCCGACCACTACGCGCTGCAGCGGGCGGCGGCGCGCGATTACCTCGGCTTCTACCGCGAAGAGCTGCCGTCTCGGGAGATTTTCAGCTTTCCACCTTACGGGGACCTGGCGGTGCTGACCTTCTCCGATAGCGACCCCGAGCGCGCCGCCCAGACCACGCGGGACGGGGCGGAGTGGCTGGCCGCCGGGATCCACCGGCTGGGCATCGAGGGGGTGAAGGTGATGGGCCCCTCACCGGCCTTCATCCTCAAGCTCCGCGGCTCCTATCGGTGGCAGATCACGCTCAAGGGCGAGGATCTGTCCCGCCTCGCTCCGCTCGCCCCGAAGGGGAGGGGCTGGAGCTACGACGTCGACCCGGTGATGTGAGTGCTTTTCGGGCTGTGGAACCGAGTCGGCGGCTGGGTAGACTGCATACCGATGACCATCCGCAGGATCTACGGGTTCGACCACCCGACATTGCGCGAGAAGGCGAAGAAGGTGCCCAAGGTGGACCCTTCGGTGGTCCGCCTGATCGATGACCTTGCTGAAACGATGCTGGCGGCGCCCGGCGCCGGCCTGGCCGCTCCTCAGATCGGAGTGTCGCTTCGTGTCTTCGTGGTGCGGGGTGATGAGAACCAGATCATCGGACTCGTCAACCCCGAGATCGTGAAGGGTAACGGCGTCCAGGTCGGCTACGAGGGCTGCCTCAGCTATCCGGGCTGGGTCGGTGAGGTGGCGCGCTACGAGGATGTCGTGATCAAGGGCCGGAACCGGCATGGCAAAGATGTCCGGATCAAGGCGTCGGGGTTCACGGCCCGCGCCTACCAGCACGAGCTTGATCATCTCGACGGGATTCTCTTCATCGATCGTCTGACCAGCCTCGACACCCTGCGCAAGCTCGAGGACCTCGACGAGGACGAAGACGAGGACGGCGTCGAAGCAGCCGCCCTCCAGGCCTGACGGCGGGGTCGTCAGCCACAAAGTTGCGCCTCGTCTTTGCCGGCACCGCAGCCTTCGCTGTCCCGTCGCTCAACGCTCTGGTGAAGGCGGGGCACGAGCTTGCCCTGGTCATCACCCAGCCCGACCGGGCCGGCAACCGGAATCGCGTGATCCCGTCGGCCGTCAAGGCGGCGGCGCTTCGCCACGGTCTGCACGTGTACCAACCTGAGCGGATTGGAGCACCCGAGTCGGTGGCACAGATCCGCTGGGCGAGCCCGGAGCTGATGGTGGTGGTCGCCTACGGCCAGATCCTTTCTGGCGAGGTTCTCGGCATCCCGGCCCGAGGCGCCGTAAATGTGCACGCCTCATTGCTGCCCAGGCATCGCGGTGCCTCGCCGATTGCTCACGCAATACTGGCGGGCGATGCTCTCACCGGGGTCACGATCATGCAGATGGACACCGAGTTGGATCACGGGCCCATCCTGGGCACCATGGAGCTGGTGCTCGGTCCCGACGCGACCACGGAGTCACTCACGGTCGACCTTGCTGATCGGGGAGCCGAGCTCCTGGTGCAGATCCTCGCCAAGCTTTCTGAGATCCACCCATGGGTACAGGACCACGCTCGTGCCACGCTCGCCCCCCGCCTCAAGAAATCAGACGGCGAGCTCAGCTGGTCCTCGAGCGCCACGGTCATGGATAGGAA
>CAXMLP010000022.1:0-5100 GCA_964194225.1 uncultured bacterium
CCTCATTTGACCGTTACAGTCCACTAGACTTGCTGCCGGTGACCCAGATCCCAGCCACCCGGCCCGACCTCACCGCGATCCTCGAGGCCCTCAACCCCCAGCAGCGGGAGGCTGTTCAGCACACCGACGGCCCTCTTCTTATCTTCGCCGGGGCGGGGTCCGGTAAGACTCGGGTTCTCACCACCCGGATCGCCTACCTGATCAGCCAGCGTAAGGCCTGGCCGGACCGAATCCTGGCCGTCACCTTCACGAACAAGGCGGCGCGCGAGATGCGCGAGCGGGTGCGCGACCTGGTCGGCCCGGGCGCCGAGGAGATCTGGGTCGGCACTTTCCATCACACCTGCGTCCGGATCCTGCGTCGAGAGGCGCCCCGCCTCGGCTTCGAGCGCAGCTTCACGATCTTCGATGACGACGACACCCGGGCCGCGCTGCGCCGGGTCCTCGACGGACTCGGCCTGGACCAAAAGCGGTATCCCCCGGCGATGATCGCGAATGCGATCTCGAATGCCAAGAATGAGCTCCAGGGCCCTGACGCGATGCCCAACCGGAACTACTTCGACGAGGTGGTGCGGCGCTGCTACGTCGAATACGAGGCGCTGCTGCGGCGCTCCGGAGGCCTCGACTTCGACGACCTGATCCTCTCCGTCGTCCGGTTGCTTCGGGACCAGCCGGACGCGCTCAGTTACTGGCAGGACCGCTTCCGGTACGTGATGGTCGATGAATATCAGGACACCAACCAGGCCCAGTACGTGCTGGTGAACCTCTTCGCGGCTGAGCACCGGAACCTGGCGGTGGTCGGCGATGACGACCAGAGCATCTTCGGCTGGCGGGGGGCGGATGTGCGGAACATTCTCGACTTCCAAAAGGACTATCCCGATGCCACGGTGATCAACCTCGAGCAGAACTACAGATCCTCGCAGTCGATCCTCGACGCGGCTCACAGCGTCATCCGCCACAACCCGGAACGGGCGCCCAAGAAGCTCTGGACGGCCCGGGCCGGCGGCGAGAAGGTGACCGCCGTGCAGACCTACAACGAGATTGAGGAGGCCGAATTCGTAGCCGACGAGATCGAGCGGTTGCGGCGCACCGAAGGACGCAAGTATCGGGACTTCGCCGTGCTCTATCGCACCAACGCCCAGTCTCGCGGCTTCGAGGACGTCTTCGTCCGCCGCCGGGTTCCCTACCGGCTGGTCGGAGGGGTGAAGTTCTGGGAGCGTCGCGAGGTGAAGGACCTGCTCGCCTACCTGCGGATCGTCGCCAATCCAGCTGACACGGTCAGCTTCGCAAGGATCGTCAACGTGCCTCGCCGCAAGATCGGTAATGTGACGGTTGACCGGCTGATCGCCTTCGCTCGCGAGCAGAACCTATCGGTGCTGGAGGTACTGGAGAGGGCCGCCGAGGCCGGCGTTCCCAAGCCCGCGCTGGCCCCGATCGAGCACTTCCTGAAGCAGCTCAAATCTCTCCAGGCCTCGGTCGGCGCGCTCCGTCCCAGTGAGCTGGTCGACCTTGTCATCGAGGTGATGCAATTGCGGCCCTTTTATGACGACGGGACGCCGCAGGGCGAGGCGCGCGTGGAGAATCTGGCCGAGCTCCACGGCTACGCGGAGGAGTTCGACCCTCTGGATCCCCGCGAGGGCCTGGACGAATTCCTTGCCGAGGTGACGCTGACGTCCGATGTCGACTCCTACGACGAGAAGGAGGAGGGAGTGACGCTGATCACGCTCCACATGGTGAAGGGGCTGGAGTTCCCGGTGGTTTTCCTGGTCGGCCTCGAGGAGGGATTACTCCCGCACCAGCGCTCGCTGGAGGAGGACAGGGGCATCGACGAGGAGCGCCGGCTCATGTACGTGGGGATCACCCGCGCCAAGGACCGGCTCTACCTGACCTGCGCCTTTCGCAGGCACATCTTCGGGCAGGCGGCGGCGGGCATGCCGAGCCGGTTCCTGGGCGACATCCCCCAGGCCCTCCTCGGCCCGCCTCGCGGGGGCAATGCCCCGGCGGCCCCGCCGGCTCGCCACGAGTTCCGCCAGCGCCTCATGGACCGCCAGGTGCAGGCTGCGCCGGCGCCGCCGCCCGTCCAGCGGTACACGGCCGGCGAGCGGATCAGGCATCCCTCGTTTGGGGCGGGAAGCATCATCAAATCCACCCTCACCCGGACCGACGAGGAATTGGTGGTGAAGTTCGACAAGGCCGGGCTAAAGATTTTGTCCGGCACCCTTGCGCCCCTGGAGAAGGGGTGAGCGAGGACCCCCCGGCCGACCGGATCCGCCGCCTGAGTGAGCAGATCAGGCGTTACGACCACGCCTACTACGTCCTCGACCAGCCCGAGGTGTCGGACGCAGAGTACGACGCCGCCTTCCTCGATCTGCGCCGGCTGGAGGCGGAACACCCCGACCTGATCGACGCCAATTCGCCGACCCAGCGCGTCGCCGGGGAGGTTGGCGAGGGCTTTGCGAAGGTCAGGCATCGCTCGCCGATGCTGTCCCTGCAGAACGCTTTCGACGAGGCCGAGATCCGAGCCTGGGACAACCGGGTCCGCGCGGTCGTCGGGGACCGAGTCGGCTACACGGGGGAGCTCAAGATCGACGGCCTGGCGATCAGCCTCACCTATGCCGGTGGCACCCTGGTCAGAGCCGCCACCCGGGGTGATGGGACCACCGGCGAGGACGTGACAGCCAACATCCGGACGCTGCGCAGCGTGCCGCTGAGCGTTCGTCCGCTGCCTGGACTGCCCGATGAGTTCGAGGTGCGCGGGGAGGTGTACTTCCCGCTGGCCGCCTTCGAGAAGCTGAACAGCCAGATGGACGCGGCCGGCAAGCGACGTTACGTCAACCCCCGCAACACCGCGGCGGGCACGGTCCGCAACCTCGACAGCAGCGTGACGGCGACCCGCAACCTGCAGACCTTCATGTACACGCTCGACCCGGCCGGCCCGGCCCGGTCGCAGTGGGAGGTGCTCGAGGGGCTCGTCGAGATGGGTTTCCGGGTCAATCCCCACCGACGCCGTCTGGCCGGTGTGGAGGATGTGATCACCTTCCATCGCCATTGGCATGACCACCGGCACGAGCTGGCCCACGAGATCGATGGGGTCGTGCTGAAGGTCGACCGCCATGCCGACCAGCAGGAGCTCGGCTTTGTTGCCCGGAGCCCGCGTTGGGCGATCGCGTTCAAATACGCACCCGAAGAGGCGGAGAGCGTGGTCGAGAGCATCGGCGTCTACGTCGGCCGGACAGGAGTCCTGACGCCGGTAGCGCACATCCGCCCCCTCATCGTTGGCGGAGTCACCGTTCGCAACGTGACCATGCACAACGAGGCGCAGGTCAATGCCAAGGGAGTTCACGAGGGCGCGACCGTGGTGGTCCGGCGCGCGGGGGACGTGATTCCCGAGATCGTCTCGGTGCGCGACCCACAACCCGGCTGGACGATGCCCGAGCATTGCCCGGTCTGCGACGGCGATGTTGTCCGCGAGGAGCCCTACATCGCGCATCGCTGCATCAATCCCTTCTGTTCCGCCCAGCAGGCGCAGCGGCTCACCCACTTCAGCTCCAGGCTGGCGATGAACATCGAAGGACTCGGGGAGGAGACCGTCTCCGACCTGCTCGAAACGGGGCTGGCCGGAGAGCCGGCGGACCTCTTCAGGATCACGCTGGAGCAGTGGCTGCAGCTACCCCATTTCGCCGCCAAATCTGCGGAGAACATGCTCGATCGGCTGAGCCGCGCCCGAAATCCCAGCCTGGCCCGGTTCCTCTATTCGCTCGGCATTCCCCAGGTTGGCGAGGCCACCGCCGATTTCCTGGCCGCGGAGATGGGCTCCCTGCAGCGTGTCCGGGCGGCCAGCGTCGAGGATCTGCAGGCGGTGGAGGGCATCGGTCCCAACATGGCCGGCGAGATCCACCGGTTCTTCACCGGCGCGGGGGGCGAGCTCGTGCAGCATCTTCTCGACGCCGGCGTCGTTCCCCAGGAGGCGGAGCGTCAGGGGGAAGGTCCCCTGTCAGGCAGGACCTTCGTGTTCACCGGGACTCTCGAGGAGTTGTCGCGCCCCGCCGCTGAGGCCCTGGTCCGCTCCCTCGGCGGCAAGTCGGCCGGCAGCGTCAGCGCCAAGACGGATTTCGTGGTCGCCGGTCCCGGCGCCGGGTCAAAGCTGGAGAAGGCGGAGAAGCTGAAGGTTCCCGTGTTGAGCGAAGCCGAGTTCATGGCGCTGGTCAAGGCAAACGGAGCCAGCTAACAAGTCACAGGGCGTGAAAAGGGCATTGGTTAAACTCCGCGAATGACTCTCTCCCGCGATCAGGTGCGCCATGTCGCGATGCTCGCTCGGCTGGGCCTGGAGGAAGGCGAGGAGGAGTTCTACGCCCAGCAGCTTTCGCGGATCCTGGAGCACATCAACCGCCTGGAGGCGGTGAACACGGACGCGATACCGCCAACCGCCCAGGTCGTCGAGCTGCGCAACGTGATGCGCGACGACGAACCGCGGCCGAGTCTGGCCCAGGAGGAGGCGCTCGCCAACGCCCCGGCGGCCGGGGACGGCTTCTTCGTCGTGAAGGCGATCCAGGAGTCCGACCCGGGGTGAGCACAGACCTGATCCGGGGGAACATCGCCGAGCTGCACGGGCGGCTCCGGCGGCGCGAGATCTCGGCGGTGGAGCTCCTCGCCGCTCACCAGGAGCGGGTGAGCGCCGTCGATGGCCGGGTGAAGGCGTTCCTGCGCCTCACACCGGAGCTGGCTCGGGATCAGGCGGAGGAGGCCGACCGCCGCTTCGCCGCCGGTGGCGACGTCCACCCACTCACCGGGATTCCGGTCGCCATCAAGGACGTGCTCTGCACTCGCGGCGTCGAGACGACCGCCGGGTCCAGGATCCTGGCGGGGTTCAAGCCACCCTTCGATGCCACGGCGGTGGCAAGGCTCAGGGAGGCGGGTGCCGTCTTCGTCGGAATGACCAATTGCGATGAGTTCGCGATGGGTAGCTCCACCGAGAACTCGGGCTACTGGCCGACGCACAACCCCTGGGCTCTGGACCGGGTTCCTGGCGGGTCGAGCGGCGGCAGCGCGGCGGCGGTGGCGGCGGGCGAGGCGGTCTTCAGCCTCGGCACCGACACGGGCGGC
>CAXMLP010000023.1:0-3247 GCA_964194225.1 uncultured bacterium
TTCATCCTGGTCGGCACCATGAACCCGGAAGAGGGTGAGCTCCGTCCCCAGCTGCTGGACAGGTTCGGACTCTGTGTCGATGTGGAGGGCATCCGCGACCTCGAGCAGCGGGTCGCCATCGTCGAGAAGCGGGCGGCCTGGGAGGACAACCCAGGCAAGTTCTTCATAGAGCATCGGGATTCCGAGGCAGACGTGAAGGACCGCATCGCCGAGGGAATCGCCACCTTCCCGGAGGTCAACGTCCCGCGGGAGATCCTGCAGCAGATCGCCGAGCTGTCAATCGCCCTCGAGGTGGACGGGCACCGCGCCGACCTAGTCTGCTCGCGCGCCGCCCAGGCGGAGGCTGCCTACGAGGAGGCTTCGGTCGTTGGCACCGAGCACGTCGTCCGGGTGGCGGACATGGTCTACGCCCATCGGGTACGGTCGCTGCCCTTCGGCAAGGGCGGGCCGAACATCAGCGATGTGATCAACCGGGTGCTGGGCCGGGTTTAGCCAATAAAAGAGGGCCGGCCCGAAGGCCGGCCCCCGCGGTTCCGGTGAATCAGCACCGGCAACCCAGTTCCGCTTTCTGCAATTCCGCTTTCAGTTAGGTGGTGCGGCTGCGGCCCCGGCCGAACCCGACCGCCTTCAGGATCATCAGCAGGATCACTGCGCCGACGAACGCCACGATGATCTGCATGACGAGGTTGGTGGCGCCGATACCGAGCAGGCTGGCGATGAAGCCGCCCAGGAAGGCGCCGATGATGCCGACGACGATGTCCATGATCACGCCGAAGCCGTGACCACTGACTACCTTTCCGGCCAGGAAGCCGGCGATGAGACCGACGATCAGCCAAACAATGATCTGCATGAAAAAAAGAGACCTCCTAGAACCAGCGCCGACGGCCAACCGGCCGGCTGAGCCGACGCTTTAACCCAACAATGAGGCTATCGGCATCTATGCTGCGAAATAGAGCGTTTCTGCCTCCGTCCGATATAACGTATCACGACTCTCAAGCCGTGACAATGGAGAGTCGCGGGGGTTCCCCGGGCAGCGCCCGCTAATCTAATCTCGGCCATGGCTCAAGCTCCAATGTTCACCGGTGCCGAGGAAATTCGCTGGGACCTCAGTGAGCTCTTCTCGTCCCCAACCGACCCCCGGATCGAGGCCACGCTGAAAGCCGGGCTGGAGGCTGCCCAGTCGTTTGAGACCGATTACCGGGGCCGGGTGGCAAGCCTGGCACCGGATGATTTCGCGGCGATGATGGAACGCCTCGAGGAGATGCAGGATCGCACCTCCAAGGCCGGCCTCTATGCGTCGCTTCTGCATACCCAGGACACCGCCAGCCCGGCCAACGGGCGGTTGCTCGCGCGTGTGGAGGAGGCCGGCGCCGAGCGGGGCCGGCACCTGGTGTTCTTCCATCTCGAGCTGGCGAACCTGACCGACGAACAGGTGGCACCCCTCTACGCCGATGCGAGGGCGGCTCGCTACCGCCACACGGTGGAGGAGTCCCGCAAGTACCGTCCCCACAATCTCAGCGAGGTGGAGGAGCGCCTCCTGACGGACCGCTCACCAGTTTCGGCGGGGGCCTGGGTCAGGTTGTTCGAGGAGCTCTCGGCGGCAATCAAGGTGGACATCGCGGGCGAGCGGCTCGGCCTCGAGCAGGCGCTGGCCAGGCTTCGCGAGGCCGACCGGTCACGTCGCGAGGCGGCTTCGCGGGGAGTCACCGAGGCCCTCCGTCAGGACCTGCGGACGCGGGCTTACGTATTCAACGTGATCCTGCAGGACAAGGCCATCGACGATCGGCTGCGCAACTATCCAAGCTGGATCAGCGCGCGCAACCTCGCCAACGAGACGTCCGACGAGGCGGTCGCGGCCCTGGTCGAGGCGGTGACCGCGCGCCACGACATGGTGGGGCGCTACTACCGCGTCAAGAAGCGGCTGCTGGGATTGGAGCAGCTTCACGAGTGGGATCGATACGCTCCCGTGCTCGGCGCCACCCGAGAACTGAGCTGGCCGCAGGCGAAAGAGCTGGTGGTAGGCTCGTACCACCGGTTCAGTGAACGCGCCGGTGACCTGGTCGAGGAGTTCTTCAGGCAGCCCTGGATCGACGCCGCGCTGGGGGAGCACAAGCGAGGTGGGGCCTTCTGCGCCGGCGCCACGCCGCGGTTCCACCCCTATGTGATGATGAACTTCACCGGCAAGCTCAACGATGCCCTGACGCTGGCCCACGAGCTCGGCCACGGCCTGCACGACCGGCTCGCCAGCCGCCAGAGCATTTTTGATTACCACCCCCCCCTGACCCTGGCGGAGACCGCCAGCGTCTTCGGCGAGACCCTGACCTTCGACCGGATCATGGCCGAGGAGAAGGACGCTGATATCCGGCTCTCGATGCTCTGCGACCAGGTCGAGGGCGCTTTCGCCTCGGTCTTCCGCCAGGTCGCGATGAACCGGTTCGAAGACGCGGTCCACACGCGGCGCCGGACCGAGGGAGAGCTGTCCCCGGAACAACTGGGGGAGACCTGGCAGGAGGTGCTCCAGCCGATGTTCGGCGATTCCCTCCAGCTGACCGAGGACCACAAGGTGTGGTGGAGCTACGTCGGCCACTTCTACTTCGCGCCCGGCTACGTCTACGCCTATGCATTCGGCAACCTGCTGGCACTGTCCGTATACAAGCGATACCAGGAGAGTGGGCCGGGCTTCGTCGATGCCTATCTCGAGTTCCTCGCCGCCGGCGGGTCCACCCGGCCCGATGAGCTGGTCCGGACGCTCGGCATGGACATCACCGACCCTGGCTTTTGGGATGCCGGCCTCACCATCCTCGACGGGATGGTGAGGCAGATCGAGGAATTGGCGCCGAACTCAACTCCCCGCGCCTGACCCGGGCCCGGTTCCGGCTTCCCGGCCGGCTCTCTCCAGCGTCGTGATGGCGGTCGCCAGCCCTGGCCGTGGCCAGCGCTGGAGGCCGAAATGATTTGGGTCGACCACCGTCCAGCGCGGTCCGTCCACCGCCGCCAGGACGACGCTGTGCCCACCGGTCGAGTAGGTGCGCGGCTGGAGCGGTTGCCACCCCCAGGTACCGTACCTGCCCGGAGCCTCCTGGCCGAAGGCGAGGTGGACCACGAGAACGGTCTGCGGCCGCGGCCGCAGGGGCAGGCCGGGAAGGAAGGCGCCGGAGGTCGAGCGGACGGCCAGCCCAGCCGCCCCCGCCAGCGCCTCGGTTCGAATGTCGAGAGGCGCCCGCCGGCCCGGCCACGAAATGTAATC
>CAXMLP010000024.1:0-2495 GCA_964194225.1 uncultured bacterium
TCGGGGAAGTCCGGCGTGCCCTCGTACAGCACGCCCGTGGTGGCATTGCAGAGCGGGCCGAAAACTATGTAGCTGTGCCCGGTCACCCAACCCACGTCGGCGGCACACCAATAGACCGAGTCCGGCTTGACGTCGAAGACATAGTGGTGGGTGGTGGACACGCCGACCAGGTAGCCGCCCGTCGTGTGCATGATCCCCTTGGGTTTGGCGGTGGTCCCGCTCGTGTAGAGCAGGTAGAGGAGGTCCTCGGAATCCATCGGCTCACAGGGACACGAGGCGGGGTCGTCCGAGGCTCCGGCGATCATTTCGGTCCAGGTGATATCCCGGCCGGGGCGCATCGGCACCGAACCTGCCGTGCGCTGATGGACGACGCACCGGGTCACTCCGGGTGAGGTGTCCAGCGCGGCATCGGCATTCGCCTTCAGCGGGACGCGGTTGCCCCGCCGCCAACCCTCGTCCTGGGTCAGGAGGATCGCGCATGACATGTCGTTCAGCCGGTCGGAGAGGGACTCCCCGCTGAATCCCCCGAAGACCACCGTGAAGGGCGCCCCGATCCGGGCACAGGCCAGCATCGCAATCGGCAGCTCGGGGACCATCCCCATGTAGATCCCGACCGCGGTTCCCTTCCCCACCCCCAGCCGGCGCAGGCCGTTGGCGGTCCTAACCACCTCTCTTTGGAGATCGGCGAAGGTGATGGTTCGCCTGTCGGCCTCGGGCTCCCCCTCCCAGTGGTAGGCAACCTTATCGCCGAGCCCCGTCTCGACGTGGCGGTCCACACAGTTGTAGGCAACGTTGAGCCGGCCACCGATGTACCACTTCGCGAAGGGTGGCTTCCACTCGTAGAGGGTTTCAAAGGGGTGCGCCCATGTGACGCGGTGCTTGCCCTCCTCCTCCCAGAATTCTTCGAAGTCCCTCTCGTAGATGTCCGCCTTGGCGTTCGCCTGGGCGGCGAACTTGGGATCAGGCGGATAGCGCCGCTTCTCCAGGAACAGCGTTTCGATGGCGTGACCCTGGGTCTCACTGGCGCTCATGTAATAGGTCCTCCAGTAGTCATCGGCGGCAGGCAAACGCCCGGCTAACTTTTCGCCCGTTCCTTTACGAAGAACTCTTCAATCCTGCCCAGGGCATCGCGGATATGTGCCTCTGATTGGGTGTAGGCCAACCTGACGTAACCCCTTCCTCCCTCCCCGAACGCGGTTCCCGGCAGGAGTGCCACGCCAGCCTCGGTGAGGAGCCGATCGGCCACCTCCCGCTCGTCCATCCCCGTGCCTTCGATGTTCGGAAACGCATAGAACGCTCCTTCGGGGAGTGCGCATCGAAAGCCCGGGATCCGGTTGAGACCGTCGACCATCAAATTGCGCCGCCGTTCGAACTCCCCGACCATCCGCTTCACCGCGCGATCGGAGTCCGGCGAGGTGAGGGCCTCGATGGCGGCCATCTGGGTGAAGGCCGCGGCGCACGACGAGCTGTTGATCATCAGCGTCTCCATCTTCATCGCCAGCTCGCGCGGGGCGACGCCGTAACCAAGCCGCCAGCCGCACATCGCATAGGCCTTCGACATGCCGTCCAGCAGAACCGTTCGTTCCCGCATCCCCGGCTGGGCGAGCAGGGAGACGTGCTTGAAGTCACCGTACGTGATCTGCGAATAGATCTCATCCGCGATGACGAGCAGGTCTCGCTCGACCGCCAGCTCGGCGATGTGGCGGACATCGTCGCCTGTCAGCACTCCGCCGGTCGGGTTCTGCGGGCTGTTCACGATGATCAAACGCGTCCGGTCGGTGACGAGCGAGGTGAGCTCTTCGAGGTCCATCCGAAAACCCCTCTCCTCCCGCAGCCTGATCGGCACCGGGCGAGCCTCGATGAACCGCACCAGCGATTCGTAGACGGGGTAGCCGGGGTCGGGCAGGATCACCTCGTCGCCCGCCTCGATGCAGCTCAGCAGCGTGAACAGGAGCACATTCTTCGAGCCGGGAACCATGACGACTTCGAGCGGGTCGACGGCGGTGCCGAGGCGGCGGTTCAAGAAGTCTGCCACCGCCCGCCGCACCTCGAGGATCCCGCCGGCCGGCGTGTAGTGCGTGTAGTCGTCGCGCATCGCCCCGTAGGCCGCCTCGATGATGTTTTCAGGGGTCTCGAAATCCGGTTCGCCGATCTCGAGGTGGATGATGTTCCTGCCCTCTGCCTCGAGCGCCCGCGCCCGGGCGAGCACCTCGAAGGCGCCCTCGGTGCCTATGTTGTCCATCCGCTGCGCGAATTTCATGGACAGGGTCGCGGCAGCGTCGTCAGCGCCGCTTCCGCCTGCGTCGGAGAAACCACGACATTCAGAAGATCGCTCGGGACGCGCCACCGTCAACAAGGATGGTCTGCCCGCTGATGTAACCCGCCTGCGCCGAGCAGAGGAAGGCACAGAGAGCGCCCAGCTCGGACGCCTCACCGTAGCGATGCATCGGCATCGCGGCGGCGTTCCGCTCCAGCTGCTCCTCTAGGCTCACACC
>CAXMLP010000025.1:0-1530 GCA_964194225.1 uncultured bacterium
CAGGTCATCAACCTGCTCGAGGAGCTCCAGGAGCGCTTCACGCTGACCTACCTGGTGATTGCCCACGACCTGGCCGTCGTTCGCCACATTTCTGACCGGGTCGCGGTCATGTACCTCGGGATGATCGCCGAGGTGGCCGCGGCCGATGCCCTGTACGACCGGCCACTGCATCCCTACACAATCGCCCTGCTGTCGGCCGTGCCCATCCCCGACCCGGTCGTCGAACTCAAGCGCAAGCGCATTCTGCTGACCGGCGATCTTCCATCGCCCGCGAATCCGCCGGATGGCTGCCGCTTCCACACCCGTTGCCCGTTCAGGCAGCCCACCCGATGCCACGATGAGGTGCCTGTGCTCCGGGCCCTTGCCTCGTCGGCCGCATCGGAAAGGACGAACGACAAGGGCTCCGGCCATCTCGTCGCCTGCCATTGGGCGGAACAGATCGAGGTTGGTCAGCTCCTGCCGAAGGCATCGACCGTGCTGCTCCCGCCCCCTCCTCCCGAGGAGGATGGGTAGGTCAGCGGGGGATTTCGTTGCCCAGGCGAGCCCGCGCCTCCTTGGCGATCTCGCCCGGCTTAGCGTGTCGCCCGAGGGTCACCTTGGAGAAGATCAGCTCACCATCCAGGGTCACCTCGAAGCGTCCCTTGGACGAGGGGAGGAGCTCGATGGTGTCGATGATCGGCGCCCACCCGTTGAGCAGTTCGTCCGCCAGACCGACGGCCCGAGGAATGTAGTTTCAGGGAACGCAAAACTCGACACGAATTCGATGGCGTGGATCGAGCACTCGCGCTCCCTTCGTCAGCGGTCCTTCAGTCAACTTCCTCCGGCTGAGGGTACACGGGGATGATCTTGTCCTCGCTGATTTCCTGCAGCGCGATAGAGACCGGCTTGCGAGAGAGCGAGGTCACCTGAGGCGGCACGATGGCTCCGAGCCCGCCACCTAGCCCGTTGAAGTAGGTGTTGATCTCGCGGGCCCGCTTGGCCGACAGGGTCACCAGCGTGAACTTCGAATCCTCAACCTTGCTCAGCAAGACCTCAAGGGAGGGTTCCATCATCGTTGCGCGCTTAGCCATGGGGCTCCTTCTGGGAGCCGCGATGGCTCGACAGGACCAAGTGTACCTGCCGCATGGCAGGCTTAACGCGCACCGGTCGAGACGGGCAAGGAAGGATAAGCCAGTGAGGAACGCCAGAGCTGAAGCGGCGGCGCGCGTTGATGGCGATCTTGAGGTCCGGGTGCTTGAACCATCTCCGCCGGCCGTCGATGAGCCGCCCTTCTTTGCCGATGATCCGCTGGAGGGCGGCGAAGTGCTCCCGGTGCTGCGGCCGGCGAGCCGCACTTGGAGCGAGCTGTGCGAGACGGCGGGGGACAAGGATCTGTTGGCCTGGTGCCGGGAGCGGTGGCTCATCCCGGGAGACCTGTCGCCTCTACCGTCGCGATTCTCGGACACCAGGCACACTCTCCACACCGTCGCTGAACATCTGATCTCCCCGTCCCGCTGGCGGGGGAACGGCAAAAACGGCTTTTGCCTTCCG
>CAXMLP010000026.1:0-5122 GCA_964194225.1 uncultured bacterium
GTGGCGGGGATGGATGGGAATCGAACCCACCGGGGACGGCTCAGCACCGCCCCCCAGACAGTTTTGAAGACTGCGAAAGGCACCAGCCCCCGAACATCCCCAGCAACAGAATGCTAGTGCTCCGGGGCTTCCTGAGGTTCCTTTAGAGCAGAGCGGTCAGCTTCTCCTTCAGGTCGACTTTCATGTTGGGCCGGTAGCCCACGTGCCGGTCGACAGGTTTGCCGTCCTTGAAGAGGATGACGGTGGGAATGCTCATGATGCCCAGCTGGGAGGGGATCGACGGGTTGGCGTCGATGTCCATCTTGAAGATGCGGGCCCGGCCGCCGAACTCCCCCGCGATGTCCTCGACGATCGGGGCGATCATCCGGCAGGGAGCGCACCACTCAGCCCAGAAATCAACCAACACCGGCTGGTCGGACTTCAGTACCGCGGTCTCGAAGTCGGCATCGGTTACGGAACTGATTGATGACATTGCTGGCCTAAGATACCCCCTTGCTGCCGCTCGTTCCGGCCTTTGTCGCCTGCTCTGTGGATCCTGATCCCTTGGCCGGGGGGGTTTCGGACTTGGCCGGGCCGTCGGACTTGGCCGGGCCGTCGGACTTGCCCTGGCTCTCGGACTTGGCCTGACCATCGGCTTTTGTCTCACCGTCTGCCTTGCCAGCAGACTCAGCCACCGGCGACCCGTCTGCTGTGGCCTTCTCTTTGGAACCCGCGCCGACCTCCGCGCTGTCCCTGCTGCCCGAGCCCGCCGCCTTGTAATCGGTCGAGTAGTACCCGGTCCCCTTGTAGATGATGCCGGCGGGATAGATCAACTTGCGAAGGGGTCCCATGCAGTTGGGACAAACCTTGAGGGGCGGGTCGGACATGGCCTGGAGAATCTCCTGCTCGTGTCCGCACTGGTCACAGTGGTATCCGTAGATGGGCATCGAAGGAAGTTTAGGGGGCGGCCCGGTCCAGTCTCATGAAAACGATGCCGCTCGGTGGCTTGGGATGGAAGTAGGTGCTCTTCTGGGGCAGCACCCGGCCCTGCTCCGCGAGTTTGAGCACGACAGCCAGATCGGGCGCAGCCAGAAAGAAGGCCTGCTGACCCTTCCCCTCGTCGACCCAACGGACGGCCTCGGCGGCGTCCCGGGTGTAAATGAGCTGGTCTTCAGCGCTGCGCCGGCCCAGCAGGTTGTCGATCACCTGCCGATGCAGCTCGACCAGCGGCAGCTCGCCCTCCAGGGGGAGGACCTGAAAAGCTCCTCCGGCGTAATGGCCGACGGCGGCGCGCCCGACAAGTGCCGCCAGCGTCTCCTCGAGCGCAGGTGCCGGCTCGCCACCGATGACCTTGACCGGGGCCACGCGCATCACCCGGTGAGTTGGTTGGACTACCAGGCCGGGGTCCTCGATGTCGACCAGCAGGACGAGGGCGTGACGGGCTGCCGCGCCGGCGGAGGCCCCGACCTCATCGGCATAGGTCAGCGCGGTTTCGTAACGGTGGTGGCCGTCCGCGATCAGCAATGGAAGACGGGAGAACTCCTCCGTGATGCTTGCCTGCCAGCGCGGATCGCGCGCTGTCCAGATCCGGTGGGAATCCCCCTCGGAGGTGTGAAAGAGAGTGTCGGGTTCACCGCTGAAGCCTTCCTCAAGAAGCTTGGGTAGGGCCGTCCCGGCGCCGCGGTAGACGAACCAGAGGGGCTCGAAGGCGGTGGCGGTGGCCCGGTACAACTCGAGCCTGTCTGCCTTGGCGCCGCCGTGCGTCTTCTCATGCGGCAGAACCTGGCCGCCGCCGTAGGGAGAGAGGCCGACGGCGCCGAAGACGCCGCGCCGCACCCCTCCCTCAAAGGCTTGCTCATAGAGGTAGAAGGCGGGCTTCGACTCCTCCGCCAACACTCCCTGCTCGAGCCACTCCTGCTCGAGCCGAGCGGCACCCTGGTAGTTGGTGCCAGGGCGAGTGAGCCGCACCACGTTGTAGGGGGAGCGGTTGAGCAGTGCCGGCAGCGCCTCATCGGGGATGACGTCGTAAGGCGGTGCCACAACGCTGGAGAGGTCCCCCACCGCGGCCGCTGAGTACCGGATGCCATGCAGCGGAACCACTACCGCCAAGCCGCTCAGAGCTCCACGTAGCGAAGGTCGGACATGCCCGGCGTCCGCCTCAGCTCGGCGAGGACCTGCTCACTGACCTGGTCGTCGATGGCAAGGATCATCAGGGCGTGGCCCCGCGGGGCGTCGCGGCCCACCTGCATCGACGCGATGTTGACGTCGTTGGCGCCGAGGACGGTTCCGAAGTGGCCGACAACGCCGGGCCGGTCCTCGTGGCGGCTGACGAGAAAGCGGCCCTCGGGCGCGAGGTCCACCCGGAAAGCGGCGATTTGGATGACGCGGGGCTCCCCGAAGAGCACTGTTCCGGCCGCCTCGAAGTCGCCCACCCGCAGCCGGATGACACTGGGATAGCTGCCGTTGGCGGCCTGCGGTATTCGCTGCTCGAGCAGCCGGATGCCGCGACCGCCGGCGACGAGCCGGGCGTTGACGTTGTTGATCCGCTCCTCGGTGAAGGGCGCCAGCAGCCCGCGGATGGCTGCCGCCGTGAGCAGCGAATGGTCAACCTGGGCGACCTCACCCTCGTAGACGAGCTCGAGGCTGCTGACGCGTCCCCCCTCAAGCTGCACGTAAAGGCTGGCGAGTCGTTCGGCAAGCTGCGCGAAGGGCCGCAGGAAGGCCAGCTCCTCGGGCGGCAGGGCGGGGGCGTTGACGGTGTAGCGAGGCAGCTCTCCGGCCAGCACGGCGGCCACCTCCTCGGCCACGTCAAAGGCGACCGACGTCTGTGCTTCGGCAGTCGAGGCCGCGATGTGCGGGGTGGCGATGAAATTGGCCAGCTCGAGGAGCGGGCTGCCCACCGGCGGTTCGGTCTCGAACACGTCGGCGGCGGCCATGGCGAGGCGTCCTTCCCGGAGGGCGGCGGCGAGCGCGAGCTCGTCCACGATGCCGCCCCGAGCCGCGTTGATCAGCCGGGCGGTCGGTTTCACGAGTTCGAGCCGCGCCGCATTGATCAGGTTCCTGGTCGCATCCAGGAGGGGGACGTGGACGGTGATGAAATCGGCCCGGCGGAGCAGGTCGTCGAGCTCCACCAGTTCGACGTTGAACTGCTCAGCCCGATCCTGGGGTACGACCGGGTCGTAGGCGATGACCTCCATCTCGAGGCCCTGTGCCCGTTTGGCCACCTCCGTACCGATGTTGCCGAGCCCGATCACACCGATGGTCTTGCCGCGGATCTCGACGCCGGTGTACCTGGCCCTCTGCCATTCGCCGCGCCGGACTGAGGCGTCCGCCTGCGGTATCCAGCGCGCGGTCGCCAGGAGAAGGGCAATGGTGTGCTCGGCGGCCGCCGCGATGTTGCCGCGGGGGGCGTTCACGACCACGATCCCGCGCCGGGTCGCCGCGGCCAGGTCGATGTTGTCGACCCCGACCCCCGCCCGGCCCACCACGCGCAGGCGCTTGCCCGCTTCGAGGATCATCTCGGTGACCTGGGTCTGGGAACGAACCAGCAGCGCGTCGAAGCTGGGGATCGCCTCGGCCAACTGCTCCTCAGTGAGGCCCGTCCTGACCTCAACCTCACCCAGCTGCCGCAACCGGTTGAGTCCGTCATCGGCGAGCTGGTCCGCGACCAGGATCCGATGACGCACTATTTGCGGGAGGCGACCGCCTCCGCGCCTGCCAGGAATGGCTGTGCGGCGGCGAGTGACCGCCCGTCCGCGGCTGCCAGGTCCTGTTCCTCGAGCGCCTGCTCCAGGCTCCAGAGAACCTGCACGATGTCCCCCTCGGTGATCGCCCCGAGGTGCCCGATGCGCACAATCCGGGAACTTATCGGGGCGGTGCCCCGGCCGCCGGCGATCACAACGCCGTATTTGGTTTGCATCAGCTTGCGCAGGGCCTCGACGTCAAAACCATCGGGCACCACCGCGGCGGTGACGGTCGCCGACCGGTATCCCTCGCGGGCGAGGAGCTGCAGGCCGGCAGCGCGCAGGCCGGCAGCGGTGGCGTCGGCGATCCGCCGGTGCCTGGCATAGGCGCTGGGAAGGCCCTCGGCAAGGAGGATGCGCAGTCCTTCCTGTACCGCGAAGACCGTGCTCACCGCCGGTGTGGAGGGGGTGAAACCCTTCTCGGCCCAGGTCCGGTGCGTGCGCCAATCGAAATAGAACCGGGGGGAGCGGGCCCGCTCGACGAATTCCCAGGCGCGCGGCGCGACAGCCGCGAAAGCGATGCCGGGGGGAGCCATCCAGCCCTTCTGGCTGCCGCTCAGCACGACATCAAGGCCCCAGGCGTCCATCTCGACCGGCATCGAAGAGGCGGAGGAGATCGCGTCGACCACGACCAGCCGGCCGGCCGCGCTGGCAACCCGCGCCAGCGCCTGGAGGGGGTTGGTCAGGCCGGTGGAGGTCTCGTTGTGGGTGAGGAAGACGACACCGGCATCGGGATGTTCGCGGAGGGTCTGCTCCAGCGCGGCGGGCTCAATCGGCTGGCCCCACTCGACGGCCAGCTTCACCACCTGGGCGCCAAAGGCGGTGTTGATGTCTGCAAACCGGTCGCCGAACACCCCGCAGGTGCAGACGACAACCTTGTCGCCGGGCGACACGAGATTGGCGACGGCCGACTCCATCGCACCGGTGCCGGACGACGTGAGGATCAGCACGGCCGCGGTGGTCGTCCCGAAGACCTCGGCCACCCCCGTGGCCACCGCCTTGTGAGCCGCCCCGAACTCCGCTCCCCGATGGTCGACCATCGGCCGTGACATCGCCCGAACCACGGCCTCGGGAAGGGGGGTCGGGCCTGGAATGCGGAGCTGCTGGCTCAATCGATCTCCTACTTGTGATCGGTCGTGAATGGGATCAGGGCGATCTGCCGCGCGCGTTTCAGAGCTGTCGTCAGCGGTCGCTGATGACGGGCGCAGGTGCCCGTCACGCGGCGCGGCAGGATCTTGCCGCGCTCGGAGATGAAGCGGCGCAGCCGGGAGACTTCCTTGTAGTCGATATAAACGGCCTTCTCAACGCAGAAGCTGCATACCTTGCGGTGCGCGCGCTTTGGCTTTCCTTCTCTGGGGGGCATCGATCTAACTCCTACAACCTGTCTCTTATACACATCT
>CAXMLP010000027.1:0-3586 GCA_964194225.1 uncultured bacterium
CATTACGAGCGATCCGATGTCTGCGTCGTCGCCGCGGCAGGGGTGATCGGCGAGGCGATGGTGGCGCTGACGCTGGCTGAGGCCTTCCTGGAGAAGTTCGGCGGGGATTCGATGACCGAGCTGAGGCGGAACCACGACTCGTACCTCGAGTCGATCCGTCGCTGAACAGGGCGGTCGCACTGGCCGGCTTCATGGGATCGGGGAAGACCACCGTCGGGCGGGCGCTCGCGGAGCGCCTCGGCCGGCGGTTCATCGACCTCGACGAGCTGATCGCCAGGGAGACGGGCAAGCCGATCGAGCAGGTGTTCCGAGAGGAGGGCGAGGCCGCCTTTCGGCGGGTCGAGGCCGCCGCGCTCCCGCTCGCGGTGCGGGCCGACGTGGTGCTCGCCCTCGGTGGCGGCACCCCGCTGGTCGACGAGGGCTGGCGCTTGCTCAGGCGTGACGCGCTCACGATCTGGTTGGACGCTCCCCTTGAGGTGATCTGGGAGCGGGTGGCGGGGGATCCGCAGCGGCCGCTGCTCCTGGATCGGAGCCGAGCTGAGCTCGGCCGGTTGCTGGCCAGCCGGCTGCCCCGCTATCGCGAGTGCGAGGTGCGGCTCGATGCCTCCCAACCTCTGGCCAAGGTGGTCGAGGCGGCGGTGCTGGCATGCGCCGGGTAGTCGTCGACATCCCCGGCCACCCCTACCCGGTCGTGATCGGGGAGGGGGCTCGGGATGGAGCCGCCGAATTCGCCACCGGAGCGGCGGTCGTGGTCGCCGATGCCGCACTGGCGGAGCTGCCGGCGATCGCGGGGCAGGTCATCAGGCTGGCCGGCGGCGAGCAGGCCAAGACCTGGGCGGTGGTCGAGGAACTGCTCGCCCAGTTCGCCGCCGCACGCCTCGGCAGGGATGGGACGGTGGTCGCCGTGGGCGGCGGGACGATCGGTGACGTGGCCGGCTTCGCCGCCTCGATCTGGCTGCGCGGAGTTGGCCTGGTCCACATCCCGACAACGCTCCTGGCCATGGTGGATTCCGCGATCGGGGGCAAGACCGGCGTCAACACCGCCCGGGCCAAGAATGCCGTCGGCACCTTCTGGCAGCCGCGCGCCGTGCTGGTTGATCCTCGCTACCTGAGAAGCCTCCCGGAGGAGCAGCTGCAAGCGGGCCAGGCTGAGGTCATCAAGTACGCCATGGCCATGGACCCAGGCATCGCCGACCTGGAACTCGGGGAGGAGCTGATCGAGCGCTGTGTCAGGGCCAAGGCGCGGGTGGTCGCCCAGGATGAGCGGGACTCCGCCGGCCGGGAGATCCTCAACTACGGCCACACCGTGGCCCATGCGCTGGAGGCCGTCTCCGCCTACCAGCTCCACCATGGTCGCGCTGTGGCGGCGGGCATGCGGGCGGCGGCGCGGATCTCGGCCCGCCTGGGCCTGTGCGACCAACGCCTGGTCGAGAGCCAGGACCGGCTGCTGGCTTCGCGAGGCCTGCCCGGACCGCTGCCCCGGCTTCCCCTGGAATCGGTGCTGGGGGCGCTGGCCGACGACAAAAAAGCTCGCGCCGGCGAGGTGCGCTGGGTCCTCCTGCGAGCCATGGGGAGCGCTGAGCCGGGCCACCTTGTGCCACCGGAAATCGTTCGTGCCGCTGTCGCTGAGATACTTTCTGCCTGATGCGAGGAGCGGGCCGGGTTGTGATCGCCAATGGACCCAACCTCAACGCGCTCGGGACCCGTGAGCCGGACATCTACGGACGGCAGACACTGGCCGACATCCGGGCCATGGTGGACGCCCGGGCCGAGGAGCTGGGTTGGACGGTCAGCTTCTTCCAGAGCAACCACGAGGGTGAGCTGATCGATCGGATCCAGCGTGAGTCACCCGAAGCGATCGGGGTGATCATCAACCCGGGCGCGCTCACCCATTACTCCTACGCTCTCTACGACTGCCTCCGCTCGATCGCGGCGCCGGTCGTCGAGGTTCACCTGTCCAACCTCTTCGCGCGGACCGAGCCCTACCGGCAGACGAGCGTCACGGCCCCGGCGGCGGCGGGTTTCATCTCCGGCTTCGGTGGCCGGGGCTACATCTTGGCAATGGAGTATCTGAGTGCTGTCTACGAGTGACTTCCGGGTCGGCTCAGCCTTTGAGATGGACGGCAAGCTGGTGAGCGTCGTGGCTGTCGAGCACATCAAGATGGCCCGGGCCGGCGCCGTGATCAAGGCCAAGTTGCGCAACATCGTCGACGGCGGCATCTTCGAGCAGAGCTTTCGCTCCGGCGACAAGTACAAGGTGGTCAGGATCGAAAAGTCGCAGGCGACCTACCTGTACAACGACGGTGATCTCTTCCACTTCATGGACAGTGGGAACTACGAGCAGGTCGCGCTCAATGGCGGCCAGCTCCAGGATGTGATCCCCTTTCTCAAGGATGGCCACGAGGTGGCCATCCTGCGTTATGAGGACAAGGTCCTCGGCGTGGAGCTGCCGATCAACGTCGAGTTGCTGGTGACCGACACCGAGCCGGGGATCCGGGGCGACACGGTGTCGGCCTCATTCAAGCCCGCCAAGGTGGAGACCGGCGCCACCGTCAACGTTCCTCTCTTCGTCAACCAGGGCGACCGGATCAAGATCGATACCCGAACCGGCAACTACATGGAGCGCGTCTAGAATGCCGGGCATGCCGGAGGCGCAGCAGGAGGCGGCCCAGGGCGGGATCCGGGTTGCCAACGAGGTGATCGCCAGCATCGCCGCGATGGCCGCCTGCGATGTCGAGGGAGTCGCCGGGACTGATGAGGCGAACGCCCGCCACTTCGGCGATTGGATCAGCCGCCAGTCGGCCCACCGCGGGGTACGCGTCCGTCTCGACGCCGAGCGGTCGATCCACCTGGAGGTTTTCTTGCAGGTCTCTGCGTCGGCCGTCGTGCCGGGGGTCGCCGAGCGTGTGCAGGCGAACGTCGTTGAGGCGGTGGAGCGGATGCTCGGCCTCGAGGTCGCGGCGGTGGACGTATTCGTGTCCAGCGTTGCGTTCCCAGCCTCGGTCTGACCCGGCGGAATGGGACGGCGCCACCAGGCCCGCGAACTTGCCCTCAAGGTCCTCTTCGAGCTGGAGAGCGGTCAGGACGTCGATCAGGACAGCGGTCAAGACAGCGGTCAAAACAGCGGCTCCGAAGTTGATCTGCCGGGCGATTCCGGTGTCGCCGACGCCGTGCTCCGCTACCGAGCGGCGGAGGAGTCCGCCGACGCGGATGTCAGCCGCTTCGCCGAGAACCTCGTCCGGGGTGTCAGGGAGAACGCGGCCCAGCTCGACGAGCTGATCGCCGGCGCGTCCACCAACTGGCGGCTCGACCAGATGTCAAAGGTCGACCGGATCATCCTGCGGATTGCCGCCTACGAGATCACCCACGAGCATGGGGTCCCCGTCAAAGCGGCCATCAACGAATCCATCGAGCTCGCCAAGACCTTCTCCGGCGAGGAGGCCGGCCGGTTTGTCAATGGCGTCCTCGGCAAGATCGCCGCCGGGGTTCCCTCGTGAGCGAGCCGGAGTCAGTCGACGCCTTGTTGAACCGGATCGAGGCGATCACCGCACGGCTCGCCCAGTCGGTCGAGCCGATCGATCAGCTC
>CAXMLP010000028.1:0-2942 GCA_964194225.1 uncultured bacterium
GCCACGGTGTGCTCGAAGTAGCAGGAGCGGCGGCCGTCGGCGGTCGACACCGTCCAGCCGTCGGCGTGGAGCCGGTAGCGGCTGGTACCGGCGTTGACGATGGGCTCGATGGCCAGCACCAGCCCGGGCCGGATCTCGTTGCCCTGCCCACGAATACCGGTGTTGGGGACGTGCGGGGGCTCGTGCATGGCGCGACCGATGCCGTGGCCGCCATGGCCGTCGAGCAGCGAGAACCCCGCGGGGTGGACCACCCCCTGAACGGCGGCGCCGATGTCGCCGATGTGGTTGCCCACGCGGGCGGCGTCCAGCCCCGCCTCGAGGGCCCGCCGGGTGACCTCGAGCAGGCGCGCCGACTCCTCGT
This sequence comes from uncultured bacterium, assembly GCA_964194225.1. Classification (GTDB taxonomy): domain Bacteria; phylum Chloroflexota; class Dormibacteria; order Dormibacterales; family Dormibacteraceae; genus CAXMLP01. The sequence continues at coordinate 362 of CAXMLP010000028.1, forward strand.
CCGCGTCACCGCCGCAGACCAGGGACATGCCGCTGTCCGACTGCCAGCCGTCGAGGATCAGGCCGCAGTCCAGCGACACCAGATCACCGTCCCGGATGACCCTGGGCCCGGGCATGCCGTGCACCGCCTCGTCGTTGACGGAGATGCAGATCGACGAGGGGAAGCCGTTGTAGCCCAGGAAGCTGGGCGTGCAGCCGTGGTTGCGGATGAATCCCTCGGCCTCGACATTGAGCTGGCCGGTGGTCACGCCATCGCGCACGCAGCCGGCGACGTGATCCAGGCAGTCGCCCAGGATCACCCCGGCGGCGGCCATGATCGCGACCTCCTCGGGCCGCTTGCGCCGGAAGGTCGCCACCCGCTGATGCATCAGCGGTCCTCTCGAAGCGCCATGAGGTCAGTCTATCCGTTCCCGCCGCCAAGGCCTCAGCGTGCGATGTCGACCACCACCGGCGCGTGATCCGACGGCCCCGTGCCCTTGCGCGCGTCGCGGTCCACGTAGGCGTCGGTGACCGCGCCCGCCAGGACCGGTGTCAGATAGGTCAGGTCGATGCGCATGCCCAGGTTCTTGTGGAAGTTGCCGGCGCGGTAGTCCCAGTAGGTGAAGACCCGCTCGCTGGGCCAGCGTTCCCGCACCACGTCGTGCAGACCGACGGCGCGCAGCGCCTCGCGTTCCGGGGGTGTGACGTGCGTGGAGGTGACGTAGGCGGCCGGGTCGTATACGTCGTCGTCGGTGGGCGCCACGTTCATGTCGCCACAGACCACGGTCACCGCGGGGTCCCCGGCGGTGACCGTGGCGCGCAGCGCGGCCAGCCAGTCCAGCTTGTATTTGTAGTGCGGGTCCTCCGGGGTGCGGCCGTTGGGCACGTACACCGAGATCACCCGCAATCCTGCGCAGGTCGCGGACACCGCACGGGCCTCGGGGCCCGGAAGCTGCCCCACTGGATTGGCGGGCTCGTCGAGGACCCCCGCGACCACGTCGTCCAAGCCGACCCGGGAGAGAATCGCCACCCCGTTCCACCGGCCGTCGCCGTGGTGGGCGACGGCGTATCCGCGCTCGGTCAGCGCAGGGAGGACCAGCTCGTCGAAGGCGTCCGCGGGCAGCTTGGTCTCCTGCAGGCACACCACATCCGGTGCCCGCGCGTCAAGCCACGGCAACAGCCGAGGCATCCGCGAACGCACCGAGTTCACATTCCACGTCGCCACCCGCACCCGCCCACGCTACTGGTCGTGAGTGGCGTTGGGTGCTGGAGCATCGGTTGGCACTCACGAGGCTACGACCCGGATGCGGCGGACCGGCAGCGGTGACGACGGTGACGGCCACCACGGCCCGGTTGGATCCCCACCGCCGGACGCCGCACCGCCGGAGGCGCCGCAGCGCGCCTTCGATTTGAGCCGGAGGGCTCATCCGGGACCTCCCACCCCGAGACCCGCCCCGCGCAGCCCCGCCAGGCCGGCGAACAAGTCGTCTTCCCAGCTGTACGGTCCCGAGCCCGGCCCCCGCTCCCCGCGGACCAACAGGGCCGTTGCGGCGGCACTGGCCGCGATGATGCACCCGGTCGAGCGACGCGCTCAGCGGGCAGGCTAGTCCGGAAGAGCACCTCGTAGGCCTGCAACAACCTCGCCGCCCGGGCTATTCTGGGGGATCGACGCCCCTCGGCAAGCCCCGGCGATTGTTGCGCCAGCAGCTTTTCAGGGCACATTTGTCACATATGCCCCACAGGGAAGTGTGTAGACGGCTTGCGGAGGTGCGTTGCGACTCACATTGCCTGGGACGGCACGGACCGAGACGATATGTCAATCCCTGGGGCACCGAAGTCAATCCCGCTCCGGCGGCCAGACCGTTGGCCAGAAGAGATAACGGCTGGGTAACCCGCTGAGGTAACCTGTGGGTAACCGCAGATGGGTGCACGTCGTCCCGATGCGCGTATCAACCTAATCGAGACGACGGGAGGTTCCTGTGACCCCTACCTACCTACCTGCAGGGTCGAATCCTGGGCAGCGTGGACGTCGCGCGGCAGCCGGCTTGTACGACCCCTCCTATGAGCATGACGCCTGCGGTGTGGCCTTCGTGGCGGACCTCGCCGGTCGCCGCGATCACGGCATCGTACAGAAGGCTCTCACTGCGCTGCGTAACCTCGAGCACCGGGGCGCCCGGGGCGGCGAACCCGACACCGGCGACGGTGCCGGCATCCTGATCCAGGTGCCTGACGGCTTCTTCCGGCAGGTCGTCGATTTCGAGCTGTCGGAGCCCGGTCGGTACGCCGTCGGCACCGCCTTCCTCCCCTGCGACGACACCGCGGAGGCCGCCGCGATGGCCGCCGTGGAGGACATCGCCGCGCAGGAGGGCATGCGGGTGCTGGGTTGGCGGGAGCTGCCGGTCAACCCCGACGGGGTCGGACCGACCGCCCGCTCGGCGATGCCCCGCTTCCGGCAACTGTTCCTAGCCAGCAGTGACAAAGCCGGGGAGACCGGCTTGGAGCTGGAGCGGCGGGTGTACTGCGTGCGCAAGCGCGCTGAGCGCGACCACGACGTCTACTTTCCGAGCCTGTCCGGCCGCACGATCGTCTACAAGGGGATGCTC
>CAXMLP010000029.1:0-4643 GCA_964194225.1 uncultured bacterium
CCGTCGACATCGGTGTAGATCTCGCAGACCGGCGAACCCAGCGCGGCGGCGAGGGCGACGGCGGTGGTGTCCGAGCCACCCCGGCCCAGGGTCGTTATGTCGCCGGTTTCGCTCACGCCCTGGAACCCGGCCACCACGCAGACGCGGCCGGCGGCCAGCTCGGCCCGCAGCCGCTGAGTGTCGATCTGCCGGATCCGCGCCTTGGAGTGGTGCCCGCTGGTCCGCACGCCGGCCTGCAGGCCGGTGAGCGAGATGGCCGGCACACCGATCGCCTGGAGGCACATCGCCACCAGGGGTGCGGTGATCGTCTCGCCGTTGGCGGTGAGCATGTCGAGCTCTCTTGCCGCCGGCGAGGGCGAGACCTGGCCGGCGAGTCGAATCAGACGGTCGGTCGTGTGACCCATCGCGGACACCACGACCACCACCGCCTGACCCGCGCCGACGCTCTCGGCGATCCGGCGGCTGACACGCCTGATGCGGGCCGGCGTGGCGACCGAGGTCCCGCCGTACTTCTGCACGAGGATGGGCCTTGTCACAGCGTCACGATCCGCGTCGTCAGGGGCCGCCCGGGAACGCCGGCCGCCTCGGTCATCGCCGCGGCCGCCGCGGCGGCCCGCCCCCGGCTGCAGAGGGCAAAGACGCTCGGTCCGGCGCCGGCCAGCGCCGCCCCCCGGGCCCCGGCCGAGTAAGCGGCCGCGATCGCCGCCGGCAGCCAGGGATAGAGAGCGGTTCGGGCGGGTTGGTGGAGGCGGTCCTCCATGGCGGGCCGCAGAAGCTGCCAGTCCCGGCTGTACAGCGCGTGGATGAGAAGCGCCAGCCGGCCCGCGTTGTGGACCGCGTCGGCGCGGCTCACCATTGCCGGCAAAATCTGACGTGCCTGCTCGGTGGGGCAGGGCTCCGCGGCCACGAAGAGAGCCACGTCAAGGTCCGGAGCTGGAAGCTGGTGAACCCTGCCGGCGGCGCAGGCCACGACCCCGCCGTGGATGGCCGCCGCCACGTTGTCAGGATGCCCTTCCGCCCGGGCGGCCCGCTCAAAGAGGTGCTCTTCGTCCCCGCCAAGCCGCAGGGCGGCGACCCGCGCCGCCGCGCTGCTGCCGAGTCCGACACCGAGCGGAATCTCGCTCTTCACAGTCCCTTTCATCGGCAGAGCAGCGAAGGGGTTCGAGCCCGGTGGCTGGGGCCCCTGGTAGGTCCAATCGGGGACGGCGTTCGGTTCGGCGGCGGCCTCCAGCCAGAGGTCGATGGCCATCGCGAGGACGTCGAATCCCGGGCCCAGGTTGGCGATCGAGGCGGGCACCCGCACCCCGAGCGCGCTCAGAGCTTCAGCACCTTCGCCAGCGTCCTGGCGTCGCCGTCGAGCTCCACCGGCGGCGCCACGTTGGCGATGGCGGCGTCGGGGTCCTTGAGGCCCGAGCCGGTCAGCACGATCACCGTGGTCGAGTCCCGTTGGAGGCGTCCCTCCTGCACCAGCCGGGTGAGCAGGGCAAGCGGCGCCACCGAGGCCGGCTCGGCGAAGAGGCCCTCCGATGACGCCAGCGTGATCTGCGCCTGGAGGATCTCGGTGTCACTCACCGACTCGATCAGGCCGCCCGACTCATCCCGCGCTGTGGTCGCGCCCTCCCAGCTCGCCGGGTTGCCGATTTTGATCGCCGTGGCCACTGTCTTCGGATCCTCCACCACTCTGCCGAGGACGATCGGGGCGGCGCCATCAGCCTGTGCCCCAACCATGCGGGGCAGGATCCTGCTCCGGCCCAGCTCGCGGTACTCCCGAAAACCCTTCCAGTACGCGGTGATGTTGCCGGCGTTGCCGACCGGGAGGAGGAGGTAGTCGGGCGCCTCGCCGAGGGCATCGACGATCTCGAACGCCGCCGTCTTCTGGCCCTCGATGCGATAGGGGTTGACCGAGTTCACCAGGGCGACCGGATAGCGCTCGGCAAGCTCCCTGACGACGGCCAGCGCGGCATCGAAGTTGCCCTTGATCTGCACCACCTTGGCGCCATACATCAGCGCCTGGGAGAGCTTATTCATCGCGACCTGCCCGGCGGGGATCACGACGATGGCTCGCATGCGCATCCGGGCGGCGTAGGCAGCGGCCGAGGCTGAGGTGTTCCCGGTCGAGGCGCAGACGAGGACCCGGGCGCCCGCCTCGGCGGCCTTGGCCACCGCCACCACCATCCCGCGGTCCTTGAAAGATCCCGTCGGATTCAAACCCTCGCACTTGAAGAAGAGCCGGCGCAGCCCGAGGGCGGGGCCGATGTTGCGGCTTTCCACGAGCGGCGTCGAGCCCTCGTTGAGGTCGACCATCGGCGTTCGGTCGGTTATCGGCAGCCGATCCCGATAACGCTCCAGCACCCCCATCGCCGTCAGGTCACCCTCAGGAACGCGCAGACCCGTTTGACCTGCTCCAGGTGGCCGATCAGCTCGCGCGCCTGCTGCAGTCCCGCATCGCGCGCCGGATGGGTGGTGAACACGAGCTCGGCGGTCCCCTCCTCGATCGAATCCTTCTGAATCATCGAGGCGATCGACACTCCCTGCTCCGCGAACACGCGACCGACCTGCGCCAGCACCCCGGGCTGATCGAGGGCTCGGATCCGCAGGTAGGCACGCGTCATCACGTCCGCCATGGGGAGCAGGCGAGGGTCCGCCTCGAAATGCATCCGGACTCGGTTGAAGGAACCTTTGCGAATCGAGTGCGCCACGTCGAGGAGGTCGCCCACCACCGCACTGGCGGTGGGCCGGCCCCCGGCGCCCTGACCGGAGAGGAGCACCTCACCCACCAGGTCGCCTCTGATCAGCACCGCGTTGAAGGCACCCTCCACCGTCGCCAGCGGATGGTGGTTGGGGATCATTGCGGGATGGACGCGCACCTCGACCTGCCCGCCGGCTCGGGCGGCGTGGGCGAGGAGCTTGATCTCGTAGCCGAGCTCTCGGGCGTAGCGGAATTCAAGCGGGTCGATCCCCCGGATGCCCTCGCGATGGACCATGTCGGGATGGACCCGGACGCCGAAGGCGATTGAGGCGAGGATGGAGATCTTGTAGGCCGCGTCGAATCCGTCGACATCCTGAGTGGGATCGGCCTCGGCGAAGCCGGCCGCCTGGGCCTCCGCGACCGCCGCGTCGAAATCGATCCCCAGGCCCGCCATCCGTCCGAGGACAAAGTTGGTGGTGCCATTGATGACCGCCTCGATGCTCTCAATCTCGTTGGCCGCGAGGTCGACCTTGAAGGTGCTGATCAGCGGGATACCGCCCCCCACCGCGGCTTCGAAGTAGACATCGACGTCCATCTCGCCGGCCAGCTCCAGCAGCTCGGGTCCGTGGCGCGCCATGACGACCTTGTTCGCGGTGACGACATGCTTGCCGGCGCGGATCGCGGTTTCGATGTACTCGCGGGCGGGCTCCTCGCCGCCCATCACCTCGACAACCACCTGAATTTCGGGATCCGACAGCACCGCCGCCGCGCTGGTGGTGAGGAGGCTCGACGGGATCGCCCGCACGAGCTCCGGATCCCGCACCAGCACCCGGCGCAGGTTCAGAGCGACCCCGGTCCGGGCCGCGATGGCATCTCGCTTGGCGAGCAGTCGCGCGGCGACCTCGCCTCCGACTGTGCCAAGGCCCAGAAGCCCGACGTTCAGTTCCACTCTCGTATTCTGGCGGCAGTGGCGACAGTGCTTCGCGAAGCCGACGTGGAGAGGGTCATCGAGATGGACCCGATCATCGAGGCGGTTGAGCAATCACTCCGTCAGCTCGCCGACGGCACCGCCCAGAACGTACCGAGGCGGCGGGTCCAGCCGCCCGGCGGGTCGCTGGCCGTGATGTTCGCCGCTTTCCCGGGCTCCGGGCACTATGGGCTCAAGAGCTACTCGATCCAGGCCGGCCAGGTGCGCTTTCTCGTGGTTCTCTATTCGGACTCCGGGGAGAGCGCCGGGAAGGTCGACGCCCTGATCGAAGCCAACCTGCTGGGGGCTTACCGGACCGGCGCGGCGACGGGGGTGGCGGCTCGCGCGCTCGCCCTGCCGGGGCCCCTCGAGGTCGGCATCATCGGTGCCGGCTGGCAGGCGCGAACCCAGATCCACGCGCTCGCCCGGGCAGTTTCAGTGAACCGCTTTCGCGTCTTCTCCCGGGACGCGGAGCGCCGCGCCAGGTTCGTGGCAGAGGTGGGCCGGGACCTGGGGGTGCGCCTCACCGCCGTCGATTCGGCGGAGGCCGCGGTCCGGGACTCCCAGGTGGTTGTGACGATGACCTCAGCCGGGCAGCCGGTGCTCGACGCGGGCTGGGTCGCACCCGGGACGCTGGTCATCGGCGCCGGCTCCAACATCCCGACCAAGGCCGAGCTGCCGGCCGACCTTGTGGCGAGGGCGGACCTCGTCGTCGTCGACCAGCTGGAAGCGGCTCGCATCGAGTCCGGCGACCTTTTGCTGGCCGAAGCGGCGGGCGCCTTCGACTGGGCGCGAGCGGTCGAGCTCGGGGCGGTGCTGACCGGTGCGGTCGCCGGACGACCCTCGCCGGAGGCCATCGTCCTGTTCGAGTCCCACGGCCTCGCTGTCTGGGACGTTGCCGCCGGGGCGGTGGTGCTGGCCGCGGCGCGCAAGCTGGGAATCGGCTCGGAGCTGGAGCTCTTCTAGTGGACTGTAACGGCTGAATGA
>CAXMLP010000030.1:0-2537 GCA_964194225.1 uncultured bacterium
GCCCCAGATGACCCCGACGCCCCCGACGATCGCCATCACCAGGAACTGCACCGATAGCAGGATGGGGAAGGACGCAGGTGAGATGAAGCTCTCGAAGAAGGCATAGAGACCGCCGGCCAGACCCGCGTATGCCCCGGCCAGCGCGAAGACCTGCAACTTATACCGGCCGACCGGCACTCCGACGGCCGAGGCGCCCTGCTCGCTCGTGGCGAGGGCCCGCAGCGCCCGGCCGGGCCGCGAGGCGACCAGGTTGCGCGAGAGGATGAGAATTCCCGCCAGCGCGACCCAGGAGATGTAGCAGAAGACAAGTGGGTCATTGGGATCGAACGCAGCCGGGAGTAGGCTCGGGATACCGGACAGGCCGATGTCCCCACGCGTCAATGACTTGAAATTGTGGATCACCGAGACGACGATCAGCTGGAAGGCGAGGGTGGCAAAGGCAAGGTAATGGCCGCGCAGCCGCAGCAGCGGGACACCGATCAGCGCGGCGACGCCGGCGCCGGCGACGGGGGCCGCGAGCAGCGCGAGCAGGGCGGGCAGATGGAGGCGGGTTGCGAGCAGTCCCGCGGTGTAGGCCCCGACCGCGTAGAACGCCGCCTGGCCGAGGGACACCTGCCCGGCAAACCCCATCAGCAGGGAGAGTCCGGTGACGACCATCGCGGCGAGGGCGATGAAGACGTATTGCGTTCGCTGCGAATCGTCAAGCGCCAGGGGCAGCGCCAGCGTGGCCACCCCGATCGCCGCCGGCAGCCCGCGCCGGGTTATCAGACCCCTCACCGTCAGGTTGTCTCCGGGTGCCTGACGGCCCGGTAGACGAGCAGAACCAGGATCAGGGTGAGGGCGATGCCGCTCTGGTACGCGGGCTGGCCGTAGCCGGCGACCATCGCCTGGACGACGCCCAGCAGGAGGCCGCCGCCGAGAGCGGTCCAGGGCCGCCGCAGCCCGCCGAAGACCGCCGCCGCGAAGCCGCTGACGGCGATCGCGACGTCACTGTCGAAGGCCACCGGACGCAGGGGCGTCAGCAGCACCCCGGCGAGGCCGCCCAGCGCGCCGCCGAGGCTGAAGGCGAGCAGGCCCATCCGCCGGACCCCGATCCCGACCAGCCGCGCGGCGTAGGGGTTGCTGGCGCAGGCGCTCATCGCCTTGCCGACATAGGTCCTGCTGAAGAAGAGGGCCAGTCCCATGAACGAGGTCAGGGTGAGCACGACCACCAGCGCGTACTGCCGGAAGACCTGCACTCCGCCCACCTCCCAGGCTCCCTTGAGGCCGTTGAAGGTGAGCGGCTGGTCGCCCCAGATCACGATCTCGACCGCGTAGCAGAAGATGCCGAGGCCAAGCGTGATCACGAGCGAGGCGATCACAGGAGTGCCGCGCCGGCCGATCGCGACAGCTCCGATGATGAGGCCGAGCAGCGCCGCGACGGCCACCGCCGCCAGCTCCGCAAAGGGGTGGGGCAGGCCGGCATTGAGAAACGAGAAGCAGCACATGCCGGCGACGACCGCGAACGCGCCCTGCGCGAAATTGACCACCTCGGTGACGCGATAGATCGCGACGAAACCCGTCGCCACCAGTGCGAATGCGCATCCGTCAGCCAGGCCGGCGACCAGGTACTGGAGAAAGAGGGTCATGCGCGCACGGTTCCACCCAGGTAGGCCGCGCGCACCGCGTCACTCGCTCGCAGAGTCGCCGAGTCACCGGCGAGGACCACCCTGCCCGCCTCGAGCACATAGGCCCGGGGGCAGATGGCGAGTGCCAGTCGCGCGTTCTGCTCGATCAGCAGGACCGCCATGCCCCGTTCACGGTTGAGGCGGACCAGGTGGTCCGCCAGGGCGTTGACCACCATCGGCGCCAGGCCCAGCGACAGCTCGTCGACCGCCAGCAGGTCGGGCTGCGACATCAGTGCCCGCCCGACCGCCACCATCTGCTGCTCGCCACCGGAGAGCGTCCCTGCGGTCCGCCGGCGCAGCTCACGAAGCTGGGGGAAGAGCGAATAGATCGGCGCGGGGTCACGGGAGGGGGCCGTCCACGCGCCGATCACGAGGTTGTCCTCCACCGATAGATCGGCGAAGAGCTGGCGGCCCTCGGGCACCTGCGCCACGCGCCCGTCACACCGAATGCTGCCGGCGGAGAGCTCCAGCATTCCCGACACCGCGTTGACAAGGGTCGTCTTGCCGGCGCCGTTCGAGCCGATGAGGGCGACCATCTCCCCCTGGCCGACCTCGAGACTCACCCCATCGAGGGCGGTGGCCGCGCCGTAGCGGACCACGATGTCGGACACCTCAAGCACTCGGTCGCTCCTCGCCCAGGTAGGCGGCGATGACGCTCGGATTCTTTCGAATCGCGGCGGCCGATCCCTCCGCGATGACCCGGCCCCGGTCCATCACCAGCATGTGATCGGCCAGGCTCGTGACGAAGGCCACGTCGTGCTCGATGAGGATCATTGGCAAACCCTCGGAACCGAGCTCGCTGATGAGGATGGAAAGGCGCTCGCGCTCCTCACCCCGCAGGCCGGAGGCCGGCTCGTCGAGCAGCAGCAG
>CAXMLP010000031.1:0-4637 GCA_964194225.1 uncultured bacterium
GCCCAAGGGCTACCAGATCAGCCAGTACGACTTTCCGATGAGCCGCGACGGCTGGATTGAAGTGAACGGGAGGCGGGTGCGAATCACCCGGGTGCACCTGGAGGAGGACACCGGCAAGCTGGTCCATGCCGGCGACAGCCTCAATGCCGCGGGCGCCAGCTACGTCGACCTCAACCGGGCCGGAATGCCACTGATGGAGATCGTCACCGAGCCCGACCTCGCCTCGGCGGCCGAGGCCCGCGATTATGCGGTCGCGCTCCGGGCACTGCTGCGGACGATCGGGGCCAGTGAGGCGGACATGGAGAAGGGCCACCTCCGAGCGGAGGCCAACGTCTCGATCCGGCGGCCCGGCCAGTCCGAGCTCGGCGTCAAGACCGAGCTCAAGAACATCAATTCCTTTCGAGCCCTCTTCCGAGCCGTCGAGTTCGAGCTGACAAGGCAGGCCTCTGTCATCGAATCGGGTGGTCGCGTTGTCCAGGAGACACGCGGCTGGTCGGAGGCCGAGCAGAGAACCTTCTCGCAGCGTTCAAAGGAGTTCGCCCAGGATTACCGCTACTTTCCCGAACCCGACCTGCCCCCGCTTACCCTTGACCGAGGCTGGATCGAGGAATTGCGAGCCGGGCTGCCCGAGCTGCCGGCGGCGCGGCGTAGGCGATACGTGACCGACTACGGGCTTGCCGAAAATGACGCCGAGCAGCTGACCGGCGAGATCGCCCTCGCCAGCTTTTTCGAGCGGGTGGTCGGTCTGGGGGCGCAGCCCAGGACGGCGGCCAACTGGATCATCGGCGAGATCCTTCCCGTCTACGCGGGGACTGTACCCGAGGCGGCTGACCTGGCTGCGCTGCTCGCCGGTCTCGAGGCCGGCACCATTAACCGCGACCAGGGCCGGCTGATTCTCGGCCGGATCCTGGCTGGGGCCGACTTCGCGGCGGCTGCGCAGGGGCTGGCCCAGCTCTCCGACGCGGACCAGCTGGCGGTCGTGGTGGACGCGGCCATCGCCGCCAACCCGCAGGCCGTCGCCGATTACCACGCCGGCAAGCAACAGGCGATCGGCGCGCTGATCGCGGCGGTCAAGGAGTCGACCGGCGGCGCCGCCAACCTCAAGCTCGCCAGCCAGCTGATCAGAGATCGATTGACCCGGTGATCCCCGTGCTTCGTAAAGGCTATTGGTGGGTGTCGAATCCTTGGGCGGCCTGACCGACGTCGAGCTGGCCGAGCGGCTCGCCGTCGGTGACACGCGGGCTCTCGAGCTTCTCTATGAACGCTATGGCGGCCTGGCCTACTCGGTCGCGGTGCGGGTTCTCGGCGATCCCGGCAAATCGGAGGACGTCGTGCAGGACGTGTTCCTGAAGCTCTGGAACAACGCCTCCCGCTTCGATTCCGGAAAGGGCTCGTTGCGGACCTGGTTGATGACCTCGGTACGCAACCGCTCCATCGACTATCTTCGCGGCCGGGGTGCGCACGAGAGGGTGGAAAGGGAAATCCCGGACAGCGTTGAATCGAGCGGCGCCGGCTCCGATCCCTGGCGGGAAGTGGCCGCCGGAATGGAGCGCGATGTTGTGCGCAAGGCCATTGACACGCTGCCTCCCGAGCAGCGCCAGGCCGTCGAACTGGCTTACTTCGGCGGCTATTCCCACCGGGAGATCTCCGAGATGATACAGGTGCCCCTCTCGACCGTAAAAGGTCGTATGAGGCTTGCGCTGGAGAAGCTCCACAGCTACCTGCAGGGACGAGGGCTGGTCTATGAGTGACCACGCCGAGCTCGAGAACTCGGTGGCCGCCTACGTCCTGGGCGCCAGCGAGCCCGACGAGCAGGAGGAGATCGTGAGCCACCTCGACAGCTGTGCCGGCTGCCGGGAAATGGCCGGCCGGCTGCAGCGCGCCGCCGACGTGCTCCCGATGGCGGCCGAGATGGTCATGCCGCCGCCCCGGCTCAAGGCGAAGATCCTCGCTGCGGCAGCCAGCTCGCCTCGCAACGCGGTGCAGCCGCCCACGCGGGCCAGGATTCTCCGGCTGCCGGGCAGCCGCCGGCCGGCCTTCGCGGCATTCCCAGCACTCTTTGAGTCGCTTCGGCTCTCCCCTCAGGCGGCGGTCGCGGTCCTGGCGGTGGCCGTGCTCGGCCTGGGCGCCTGGAACATGTCCCTCAGCAACCAGCTGAGCGACGCGCAGCGCCATCCCCGGGTCGTGAGCGCGGTGATGACCGGACACGACCAGCTGGCCGGCTCGCAGGCGCGCGTCATCGACCTGCGTGACCAGGGTGTCGTCCTGGTCTCCTTCAGTCATCTGCCCAAGCCGTCGGCCGATATGGTTTACGAGCTTTGGCTGATCACGCCGGCGGGAAACCCGGAGAAGGCGGCGGTCTTCCAGCCGGAGGCCGACGGCAGCAAGACCCTGGTCATGACCACCAACCTGAGGGGTTACAAGACGATGGCGGTGACCATCGAGGCGGGCCCCGAGGGCACCTTGGCGCCGACCCAGCTGCCCAGCATGCAGCTCGCGATGGCCTAGCCAAATTCGCTGATTCCCACGTCCACACCGAGTGGTCGTGGGACGCCGCGCGAGGAGACATGGTGGCCACCTGCCGCCGTGCTGTCGCGATCGGCCTGCCGGCCCTCGCCTTCACCGAGCACGCGGACTTCGTGCAGGTGCATGGGGGCCAGCGCGAGCTCGACATCGCGGGTTATCTCGCCGCGGTCGAGCGCTGCCGCCGAGAATTTCCAACGCTCGTCATCCTGTCGGGCGTGGAGCTCGGTGAGCCCCATCTTCACCCCGAAAAGGCGGCAGCGGTGCTGGCGGCGGGCCCGCTCGACCGGGTCCTCGGGTCGGTCCACTGCCTGACCCTTGCGGGCCGGCTCCGCGACATGAGCGAGAGGGACCTGATCACGGCTGAAAACGGTCCCGCCATCTTCCGCGCCTACCTGGCGGAGGTGTTGGCTCTCGCCGCCAGCCCGCAGCCCTACCAGATCCTCGCTCATCTCGATTACGCCAAGCGTTACTGGCCGCATGGCGAGGTGGAGTTCCAGCCCCAGGCGTTTGAGGCGGAGTACCGCGCCGTGTTGAGGGCGCTCGCCGCGCGGGGGTCGGTCGTCGAGGTCAACACCACCCGGGGCGCCGACCCTCGCCGGGGACTCTGCCCCGCCGCGCAGGTGCTGCGGTGGTGGAGGGAGGAGGGGGGCAGGGCGGTCTCCTTCGGGAGCGACACCCATGAGCCGGGCAAGGTGGCTGCCGGCTTTGAGCTCGCGGGACAGGTGGTCGAGGCGGCGGGCTTCCACCCCTCGCCCAACCCCGCCGAGTTCTGGCGCCGGTGAATCACGAGCCGGAGCTTCTAACCCTCCACCCGGAGTCTCCGGCGCACGGCGGCTCCGTGGTCGCTCGTGAGGAGAGCGGCAGGGTTGTCTTCGTGCATTACGCGCTGGCCGGCGAGACCGTCATCGCCAGGCCGAGGGGTAAACGGGGAGGCGCGGCCTTCGCCAGCGCCGAGCAGATCCTGGCCGCCTCGCCCGATCGTGTCGCGCCGGCCTGCCCTCACTTCGGTGACTGCGGCGGCTGCCACTGGCAGCACGCCCGCTATGAGACCCAGCTCGAGTACAAGCTCAAGGTGGTGCGCGACATCTGGTCCCGAGCCGGCCTGCGACTCCCCGCCGACACCCCGGTGCTGGGCATGACGGACCCGTGGCGCTATCGAATCCGCGGCGAATTCGAGGGAATCTACCGGGGGGACCGCTTCGATTTCGGCTTTCACCGCCTGCGGTCGCACTCCCTGGTGCCGGTGAGGACATGCCCGATCCACCACCAGAGGATTGAGGCCGCGCTACCCGCCTTCAGTCAGGCGGTCACCGAGCTGCGCATCCGAAACCTGAAGCACCTCCTCCTGACGGCGGAACCGGCCGGCCCCGGGTTGCTCTGGCAGGCTCGCCTCGAGGGCAGGCCGGCCCCTGGTCGAACCGGCGTGCTTCAGGAACTCGGGCAGCTGGCCGCGGAGCTCCTGCCCCAACTGGTCCTCCTTGATGATTCGATGGATCTCCCGCTCTGGGACCTGCGCTTCCGGGTTCGAAGCGACACCTTCATTCAGGCCAACCACCGCCACATGCCAGTCCTCTATCGGACCGCCCTAGACATGCTTTCCCTCGGCCCCGGCGATCGTGTCCTCGACCTCTACGCGGGAATCGGCACCATCAGCCACGCGGCGGCCGGGGCGGCGGCTGCGGTGACCGCGGTCGAGGAGAACCCGCGGGCGGTCAGCCTGGGCAGGCTGGCGGCGCGCATCAACAACGTCGACAGGATCGAGTTCATCACCGGTCGCGTGGAGCAGGTTCTGGCTGGGTTCGGGCATGCCGACCACGATGCGGTTGTCGCGGACCCGCCTCGGGCCGGCTTCGAAGAAGCCGCGCTCGCCGAGTTGATCCGGCTCTCCCCGGGGCGCGTCGCCTACATCTCCTGCGAGCCCTCGACCCAGGCCCGCGACGTCGCCATCCTGGTCCGCGCCGGTTACCGGATCCGGCGCGCGGCGATCGTCGACATGTTCCCGCAGACGTATCACATCGAGTCCGTGGTGCTGCTGGAACGAGCCGCGGATGTGAGGCCTATGTAGTCTGGCTCAGGCGCGCGAGACTAGTGGACTGTAACGGTCAAATGAG
>CAXMLP010000032.1:0-10220 GCA_964194225.1 uncultured bacterium
CCCGCCGCGACAACGGAGACACCCGGGTGAAGGCGGACCTGGATGCCTGCCGACGCCGCCTCCCGGCGCAGCCTCTCCTCCCGCCGGCGAGCGTAGGAGCTGGCGTCTGCGCTGAGATCGATGATGGTGGCGCCGGCCTGCCCCGCGACCCGGAGCGCTTCGGTGACCGGGTCCCCGGTGCGGGTCACCAGGCCGCGCCCGAGCCCGCGGTCGAGGTCGTCGAGGGAGTCAAGCAGGAAGGCGAGCCGGTTGGCCGAGGCGTGGCCACCGGCCAGCAGTCGGGGATCGAAGACGAAGAGCGGCACCAGCTCATCGAGGTCGCGGGCCGCGGCGGCGAGGGCGGGTTGGTCAGCCAGGCGCAGGTCGCGGGTGAACAGGACGACGCCGGTGGTCATTCGCCGTCAGCTTGCCCGACCGAGACGGGCGGACCGGGGAACGAGATCGATCCCGGTTGCCGCCCGCCGAATCAAAGGGCCGAATCAGGCGCCCTTCAGCCCGGCCGGTTGCCGTGACCGGCGCTGGCGCCGCAGCGCCACGAGCGCAAGGAGTGCCGCGATCACGAGCCCGGGCAGGAGAACCTGCTGACCGATCTGTGCCAGCGACCAACCGGGCTTGCTGACGGGCTTGCTGACGGGCTGCTGGACCGGCGTGTGGATCGTGGCGGCAGGTGCCGTACGCTCGGTCGGCTGCGCGTTGAACAGCGGCTGGATCGCCGTCCAGGGCTGGCCTTCACCGTTAATCATCGCCATCGGGGACGGGGTCGCCAGGGCGGTCAGCCCACCGGGGATCAGCATGCTCCCGACCTTGTAGTCGCCGAAGGGGCCCTGCTGGCCGTAAACGCCCCAACTGCCCGGGTGCGGAATGGCGATCGCCGCGGCGTAGTGCGCCGGTTCGGGAAGTGGCGTGCCGCCGAATAGGACCACCGTCGTGCCGTGTTCGTCGACCAGCTTCAGCCCGGTCTTGCCGAGGGGCAGCTGCGAGACATGCGAGCCGTGCTGCAGCACCCAGTAGCCCACCGTGTAGGAGGTGCCAACCTCCAGGCGGGTGGGCAGGGGATCCAAAAGAGTTGTCGCCCAGCCCCCGGCCAGCGCCGAACTGGCGGTGGCGGCCAGGGCGGCCCCGGCGATCAGCAACGCGGTGATGAATCTCATGCCCTTCCTTTCTCCTGCGCTCAGCGGCAATCGACCCGCCGGCGGCGGGCCCTTTACCTGAACTACACCGGTCGTGGATGACCGGTTCCCGGCGAGACGCTTCAGTTGAGGGATTCAGCGATGGCCAGCGTTCTCTCCTTCGAGAGGTGGGACTCGATGCGGTAGGTGACGCCGGCCCGGCTCCAGATGAGGACGTTGCCGGCCAGCCGCACATCGTCGGTTCGGAACTTCCCTGTCGGGTCGAGAAAGACGACAGCGTGTGGCGCTCCCTCGAGCCAGCCCCCTTTGACACCCTGGACCGTCACCGCTTCGAGCCGGGTCCCCGGACCGACCATCTTAAAAAGGATCGGGTAATCGACATCGCCGGCCGCCTCAATGATCAGGACGGCAACCCCGGTTCCGGGGGCTTCAGGGAGGTCGGGGCGCGGCCTGTAGACCAGGCTGGCAAACCGCAAATCCGCTGACCAGAGGATGAGATCAGGGGTCCCCAGCGAGGTGGGGACGAGGACTCGCCGGCCCAGCCGGGAGGAGGCCTCCGCCAGCGTGACCGGCTCACCCAGGTGCAGATCGGGCACCACCTGGTTCGGCTGAGCAGGCGTCGGGCTGGGGAGGCTGTGGACGCGTTCCACGCGGATCCGGCCGAATCCGATCCATTGCGCTACGACATCGCGCACCGGCGGGAGGAGGGCGGTCAGGAGACCGGCGGCGAACAGGATCGCGGCGGCGGCAGCCAGCCATCGCCACTGACGATTCCCGCCCCCAATCCGCTGCTCCACCGCCCGGCGCAGGTCCGGCGTTTCGGGATACTCGATCTTCCGACCGAGACTGCGCAGCCGCGCTTCGAGCAGCTCGTTATCAGCCATCCACGCCCTCCATGAAAGTCCTCAGCCTGCCGAGGGCGCGAGATGATCGCGACTTCACGGTTCCCACGGGGACACCAGAGTTGCCGCCGTCTCGTCGACTGAAAGGTCGAGGAGGTACCGGCAGGCGATCACCAGCCTGTCCTCAGCCGCACAGCGATTGAGCGCGTTCAGGAGATGGATGCGATCCTGCGACGCCATGACCTGGGCTTCGGTGGACTCCTCGGAGATCGCGAGGTCCGCTGACGACGCACGCAGTTCCGCCGCCGCGCGTCGCGTTCTCCCGCGCACTTTGTTGCGCGCCTCGTTGGCGACGATGCTGAGCAGCCAGGGGCGGAAGGTGCGGCTCAAGTCGAACCCGGGCAGCGACCGAAACGCCTTGACGAAGGCATCCTGGGCGGCGTCCTCGGCATCCGCCGCGGAGCCCGTGATGACAAAGGCCGCGCGGAAGGCCAGTGCGCTGTGAATCGTCACCAGGTCTCCGAAGGCGTGAGCGTCCCCCCGACGGGCGCGGGCAATCAGTTTCTCCTCGGTATCAGGACTGTGGTCGATGATCCCAACCACAAATACACCGCTCGAGGGCATGCGGTTCTCCCCACCCTGATGTCGGCGAAACGACGCTGGCAACGCCGAATTGGCGGCGCAATTTGGCAGAGCGGCGGGCGTTTAGCTGCATGTGGGGCGCCTCTGGGCAGTCATTGTCATTGCTTTGTCGTTGCTGCAGTTCAGCGCCATTTCGGCGCAGGCGGCGGCCGGCGGTCGCTATTTCGCCCTTACGCCGGCCCGCATTCTTGACACAAGGTCTGGGGTGGGCGCGCCTGCCGGACGGCTGGCGGCGCAGGGCACGCTCAACCTGACCGTCGGCGGCCAGGGTGGTGTTCCGGTCGGCGCCGCGGCCGTGGTCCTCAACGTCACAGTGACCGACGTTGGCGGCGGAGGCTTCCTCACCGTCTGGCCGGCGGGCCGCGCCCAGCCGCTCGCGTCCAACCTCAACTTCAGGGCAGGTCAGACGGTCGCCAACCTGGTCGAGATCGGCCTTGGTGCGGGAGGCCAGATCAGCATCTTCTCCAGCTCCCTGGTGAGTGTCATCGCCGACGTCGCGGGCTGGGTCAACGCGGATCCGACAGGCCCCGACGGCAGATTCAATCCAGTCGTTCCGGCCCGTCTCCTCGACACCCGGTCTGGCTTCGGGGGCGCGACTACCCTGGGGCCCGGCATGACCATATCGGTCAAGGCCGTCGGTCTCGGGGGAGTGCCGGCCCAGGGCGTATCGGCCGCCGTGCTGAATCTCACCGCGACAGGCCCCACAGCGGCGGGGTATGTGACCGCCTGGCCCCATGGCCTGCCTCGGCCGCTGGCATCAAACTTGAACTTCCTGCCGGGACAGACGGTTGCGAACCGAGCTGTCGTCGCAGTCGGCCAGGGTGGCTTCGTCGACGTCTTCAACGCCGCCGGCTCGGTGGATCTCGTGGTTGACATCTCCGGCTGGTTCAGCGACACGACTGGAGTCACCGGCAGTGTCTTTTTCGAACTGACGCCAAGCCGGATACTCGACACCCGAAGCGGCGCGGCGGCCCTCGGGCCGGGCCAATTCCGAACGGTGTTGGTGGCAGGCCGCGGTGGGGTCCCGGCCATGGGGGGACCTGACTCGCCCAGCGCCGTGGTGGCCAACATCACAGTCACCAACACCTCTGGCGCTGGCTACCTGACCGTTTGGCCCGATGCCAGCAGCCGGCCGTTGGCCTCAGATCTGAACTGGGCGCCGGGCCAGACAACGCCCAACCTCGTGGTGGTGGCGCTCGGCTCGTCGGGTGCCATCGATATCTACAACAGTGCTGGTATCACGGACGTGATCGTCGACGTGGTCGGTTACTACGTCGGGTCGGCGCTGGCCCCGGTCAGTCCTCCCTCCCGAATGTTTGACCTGATCAACCAGGATCGGTTGGCGAACGGTGTGCCCCCACTTGCCTGGTCGCCCTGCCTGGCTGATGTTGCCCTGGGAGAATCAGCAAGGCAGGCCGCCGCCGGCGCGATTTCGCATGCCAATGGCGTTTACCTCAACCTCGCCTGCGGGTTCACGCGCTCGGCTGAGAACGTGGGCTACTCCTCGATCGGTATCGCCGACGACAGCCTGAACACGGCGTTCATGCAGAGCCCTGGGCATCGGGCGAACATCCTCAATCCGGCCTACACGATGGTCGGCACCGCCTGGGTGGTCGCTCCGAATGGCTTCGGGTACATCAGCGAGGAGTTCGGCGGCTGAGCCCAACCGTCACGTTTTGTGAAGGGTCGCGCCGAGTTTTCAGTCCTTCGTGAACGTCACCCGCCAGCCACAGGAGGGGGCAGGCCCGGTGACGATATCGGCGAAATAGGTCCCACTCGGCACGCCTCTGATATGAGCCCGACCCTCGCTGGGACCTGCGCGCGGCGTGAAATCGATCGGCCAGGCGCGGCCGTCTCCGGAACGCAGGTTGCCGAAGTAGACGCATTCGCCGGTCAGTCGGTAGGTGATGGTGTAGTCGCCTTCGGCGAGGGTGAACTCGGCGGACCTGGCGCGTCCATCGGCGCCACTCGAAACGGGGGCTTGCGGTGGCGTCGGGGCCGGAGTCCGCGAAGGCGTGGGGGGGGGCGTCGCCGTCGGAGTTTCGACGACGGGGGACGCGGCCGGTGGCGTGGCCGCAGCGGCCGGTGCTCTCGACCCCGAGTTCGGGGTCAGCCAGGAGCAGCCGGCGAATAGGAGCAACGATAGGGCGATGACTAACCAGCCGGCCTGGCTTCCAGCCTCGAAGCGTGATCGGCGGCGGCCCTCCGCTGGGGCTTCAAGGGGGCGCCGTCCCCAGCGAATCACCTTCCCAATTGGGCCATCGTCAGGGTCAGGGATGCGATACTCCCCGCCTGATCCACTGGCAATCGGGCCTGCAGCCAGCGCGAGCAAAAGGAGATGCTGTCAAGCCGCATAGTTTGGACGGTTTGGGACTCCGGCGCGCCATGCGCAAGAAATTTCCCCAAATCGGCATCTGTATTCAAGTGAGGGTCTATCGGGCCTGGATTCTGCTCGTTGCCACCGTTGGCGCGCTCGTGCCTGCGGTGGCGTCGGCAACGATCGGTCCCGGGTCGCTGCCCGTCGCAGCGACGAGCCCGACCGCCGGTTCTCAATATCAGACCATTTATCCAACGCGAATCCTCGACACCCGGATCGGGCTGGGGGCGCCGGCCGGGAAACTCGAACCCAATGCCACCATCTCCGTCCAGGTCGCCGGGACCGCAGGTTTGCCGAGCACGGGAATCGCGGCCGTCCTCTTCAATCTGACGGTCACTGATACCACGGCGGCCGGCTGGGTGGCTGTCTTCCCCGACCTGACCGCGCACAACGGCACGTCGAGCGTCAATTTCAGCGCGGGCGCCACCCGGGCAGCGATGGTTGAGGTGCCGCTGGGTACCAACGGAGCGGTCCGAATCCTCAACTCGGGTGGATCTTCCAGCGTGATCCTGGACCTCGCCGGGTTCTTTCAGGTGGGCGGTCCGAAGGGCGCTGGGCTCTTCCGCGCGCTGACACCGGCGCGGCTTATGGACACCCGCTCCGGCATAGGCGGCTCGACGCGCCTTGGCCCGCTCCAAACCGTGGTACTCCAGGTCGCCGGCAAGGGCAACGTGCCGTCAGTTGGGGCGGCCGCGGTCGCCCTCAACCTCACCGCGGTATCGCCCACGTCGCCAACCTTCATCCGCGTGGTGCCGGCCGGCAATCAGGCCGCGATCTCATCGATCAACCTCGGCGCCGGCGAGGTTGTCGCCAATAAGGCCGTCGCGCAGCTCAGTCCGACCGGGCAGGTCTCGCTCTACAACAGCGCGGGCACGGTCGACCTCGTCGTTGACGTCACCGGCTGGTTCACGGACGGCTCTGATGCGGCGGCCACCGGAGGAATGTTCAATTCCATCGCTCCCACCCGGATCCTCGACACGCGAACTGGCCTTGGTGGCACGAGTGGCCTGGTTTCCGGTCAGCACACGATCACAGCGCAGGTGTCCGGCGTGGCGTCGCTTCCACCAACCGGTGTCGGCGCGCTGCTGGCAAACGTGACCGAGACTCTGAACGGCCCTTCGCCGGGATTTCTGACGGCCTTTCAATCAGGTTCGACGCTTCCCCTCGCCTCTGATCTGAACTGGGCAGCGGGGGAGACGGCGGCCAATACCTCCTTCTCGCGATTGGGCCCCGACGGCAAGCTGAGCCTCTTTCTGGCGGCCGGCACTGCGCACCTGATCGTGGACCTGCTCGGATGGTTCGGGGAGATGCCCTCGCTCGGGGCACCTCCTGCAGGGCCAGCGGTGCCGACGGTGACGCTGGGTGCGGACAACGCGCTCCATGTCGAGTGGGTAGCACCCGCATCGGGAGGATCCGAGTTGGTCAACTACACAGTGCAGATGTCGCCCCCGGGCGCGCTGAACACCCGCCCATCCACGGTGCTGGTCGCCGACTTCGACTCGCTGGACTGCACGGTCGCCTACTCGTTCCAGGTTGCCGCCCTCAATGCGGGCGGCGCCGGGCCCTGGTCCCCACCATCAGCGGCGGTTACGCCCCGCTGTCCTCCCAAGCCACAGGCACGCCGGATCCCGGTGCCCTGGCGAGCGATGACCCACCCGCTGTCCTGCGAGTCCGCCTCCCTGCAGATGATCCTTGCCTACCGAGGCTCCCCAGTAAACCAGGATGACGTGATGGCTTTCGTCGGCCAGGATCTTCGGTCCGCCTATTGGGATTCGACCGGCCTGCGCTGGGGCGATCCGTACCAGGTGTTCGTCGGCTCTGTCGACGGCAGTGAGAGCAACTACACCGGGTATGGGATGAAGGTTCCGCCGCTGGAGACTGCTGCGAATCATTTCCGCCTACCACTTCTGCGAGCGGGCGAGGGAATCCCGCCGGCGGATCTCTACTCAGCCCTGCTGGACGGACACCCGGCCATCGTGTGGGGCAGCTACGACTACGTTCCCCACCCTGCGGTCCGGTACACCGCCTTCAATGGCCGCCCCGTCCTCTTTGGGCGTGGTTTCGAGCATGTTTATGTCGTGGCCTACGTCGACCCCCAGAGCGTGGGCATCCTCGATCCTCTCCGCTCGCCGACGATGATCTACATGTCCAAAGCTCAGTTCGAGGCGCAGTGGAGCCAGTTCGCCAACGCCGGTCTGATCTTCCAGTAGCGGCCGCCCGGCGCCGAGCCGGGGACGCTCAGGAGGCGGGTGCTGCGGCGGGCAGATCGCGCTCGAGCTCAGTGGCCTGGACCGAATAGGCGCAGGCCGCACCCCCCTGGTAGCCGAGCGAACGCACATCGACGCCGGCCTGGGAGGTTTCCATCACCCCCTCCAGGAGCCCGGCATGGAAGAGGCAGATGATCGGCGCCCTCCGGCAGGCCTCGAGGAACAGGCAATTTCCAGCCACGACCCGTCCTCCCCCGGCGACGGCGTATTCGCCACCCATCTCATTGAGAGGCGTGAGGGCCGAGTCCACACCGATCGCGCCGCGATTGGCGATCGCGGCGCCGTAGCTGCGGCCTGCCTCATGCGCCGCCTGGCGGCCAGGCTCCCCGAACCTTTCGAGCGCCCCGGCCAAGCGTTCGGCGAGCGCATCAAACCGGCGGTTCGGATGACTTATTTGGACCGGGCCGGCGGTGAGGCTGTAAATCTTCGCCGGCTTACCCGGCAGACCGCGCCGGCGCTCGCTGACCAGGTAGCCCAATGCCACCAAGCGCTCGAGGTGCTCGAAGGCGACCGAGCGGTGGACTCCGACCATCTTCGCCACGTCCTCGACGCTGCGTGGCTTGCGGTCGGCATAGAAGCGCAGGAGGATGTCGCGCCGCGTGAAATCGCGGAGAGCCGAGAGCGCTCGCTCCATGTCCGATGGCATCAGCGCCCGCATCTTAGCCCACGTTCGGGTGTTTGTCCCGTTTAACCCCGTCTAACGCGAGATCGGCGGCGAAGTGTCGGCGCAGACACCGTTGACTTCCCGGCCGGGAGGCGCGACATTACAACGAAGAAGCCCCTTTTGGATACATCTGTCCCTCAGGCAATCTGAGAAGCCAATTGCGAAATTCACCGAGCCGCGAGCGCCCCCGACACAGGTCGGGAAACGCCTGGGCCGGCGTCCTGGGCACTGCGCTGCTGGCTGGCATCGCCCTGCTGCTGACCGCTCAGTCGGCGCTCGCCGTCGACCTGCCGGCTCTCCCGGTCAGCCCGCCGGCGCTGCCGGCCAGCCCGCCGGCGGTGCCGCCGACCGTCGGTATATCGCTCTCCACTCCAGGTGCTCAGGGCCCACCCTCCGCCGCTCCATCACCGCCGGTCGGTCAAACTGCCGTGCCCGGGCCTGGGCCGGCGGCGGCATCGAATCAAGCCTTTTCAGCCGCGTCGGCCCGTCCCTCTCCACCACCGGCAGCCGACTCATCCCGCGCTATCGAGCGTGAATCCGGGGGGAGGGTCAGGTTTCCGTTCACCCAGTTCGTCCTGCCCAGCTCTCCCCTTGACGTGGCCCTTCTGGTGGCGATCGGCGCGCTTCCCCTTCTCCTGGCGATCTGGCTCCTGGCGTTTGGCCGTGCCTGGGTCGAGGCCAGGCGCCGGCAGGACGCCCGCCTGCGGTTGGCCCTTGCCGGCGAGCTCGGGCTCAGGCCCCGGGAGCTCAAGTCGCTGACGCCCAAGGCTCTCCTCAAGCTCCGTGAGCAGGTCACCTTCGACGAACTGACTGGGACCCTGCGGCGGGCGCCTGGAGTAGCCGCGGTGGAGCGCGAAGTTGCCCGTGCCCGGCGTTTGAAGGAGAGTCTCAGCGTGGCTTTCATCGACGTTGACAACCTCAAGCGCGCCAACGACAGCCACGGCCATGCCGCGGGCGACCGGCTCCTGAAGGGAGTGGCGAACCTGCTCCAGGAGCAGCTGCGGGGACAGGACCTGATCTTCCGATTCGGGGGCGACGAATTCGTCTGCCTGCTCCCCGAGACCGGCATCATCGTGGCGCAGGAGACCCTCGTCCGCCTCCAGGACGAGGCGTCTGAGCGGCAGGTGCCCTTCTCCTTCGGCGTCGCCGAGCTCGAACCGGGGGACGACACCGTGAGCCTTCTCGGCCGGGCGGACAGCCGGCTCTACGAAGCCAAGCAGGGTCACTCCTGGGCGCGGCCGGCGCCTGTGCGGCTCGTCCGACCCACCGTGGTTGCCAGGCAAGGCCCGCTCGGCACTTGACATCTGGTACCCGTTTAGTATTTAGTGGGTCTTGACCCGACAAACATCCGACGGCTTCCCCCACCGCGATTCGGGTCACGGGTCGGTACCAACCGACACCTCCGTTGAGGCCCGGCCGGAACTTTCCCCCCGGCCGGGCACTCTTTAGCCCCCCGGTCTAGCCCGGTGCTGATTCGGTGGGCGCGGGCCTGGCCGTGGGGGTGGCGAGGTACTGCATCGGATCGACGAACTGGTCATTCACCCTGAGCTCGAAATGAAGGTGGGCGCCGGTCGAGAATCCGGTCGAGCCTTCGAACCCGACCGGCTGTCCTCGGGTCACCTTGTCGCCTGCGCTCACGGCCGCGTCCAGGAGATGGGCGTAGAGCGTGACGACGCCGGGCTCATGCTCAACGATCACGTAATTGCCATAGCCGACGCTGCTCCGCGTGACCGAGGCGACGATCCCGTCCGCTGCGGCGAGCACCGGGCTGGCCTCCGGCGCCGCCAGGTCGACCCCGGTGTGATAGTGGGGGAAGGCGCCGAGCGGTGGTGCAAGCCAGAAGTCGGTCGGACCAAAGCCCTGGGTGACCGTGGAGTCGGGCAGGGGCCAGCCAAACTTGATGCCGATCGGCAGCACGGCCCGACCTGACATCAGGCTGCCTTCGCTGAGGGCCAGGCCGGCGCCGGCCCGGACCTGGTGGACGGCGAGCTGGTAGGAGCGCAGCACCACCGACTGCTGCAGGTGCTCCAGCAGTTGGGTCAGGGTGGCGATGACCGCGGGCGGCTGGTCATGGAGCCCGCTCAGCGCCTGGCGAATCCGTGCGATCACGGACTGCAGCTCGTCGATGACCATGACCTGTCCCCGGATGATGTCGTCCAACGACCTGAGGCTCGTCTCCAGCTCGCGTCGGGTCGAGGCAGCGCGGCGCAGGTCGGTCTGTCTCGCCTGGCGATCGGCCGACTGCCTTGCCAGGTCCGCTTCCAGGCGCACCTGGAGGGAGTGGGCGCGCTCGCCGGC
>CAXMLP010000033.1:0-2144 GCA_964194225.1 uncultured bacterium
ATGTGTATAAGAGACAGGGTTGGAGGGGGGCTTCAGCCGCGGTGCTCCGCTAGCGTTTGCGGCGCTGTCTGGCGACGGCCTCCTCGGGAGTGCTCGAGGCGCCGGTTCGGCGCAGGATCGCGTGTGCCAGGTCGGGGGCGAGGGCGCCCAGGCGGGCGGAGATGACCGCGCCCGGCGCTGCGACCTGGATCTCGCGCCGATTGTCATGAATCGCCCGGACCAGGGCATTGGCGACGGCGGCGGGAGTCACCTCCCCGGCCAGGGGATGGGCCCGGACCCCCGTCTCGGCCCACATCCCCGCCTCGCTGACGTAGGTCGGGCTGACCAGGGAAACGCCGACTCCCGAACCGTGCAGCTCGAGGCGGAGAGCCTCGGCGAATCCCCGGAGGCCGAATTTGGTCGCGTTGTACATGGAGATCCGGGCGCCGGGAACGTGCGCCGCCATCGAAGCCATGAAGACGATGTGGCCGGAGCCTCGCTTGAGCATTCCTGGCAGCAGGAGGCGGGCGAGCACGATTCCCGCCCGCAGATTCACGGCCAGCGCGCGCTCGATCTCACCGACTGAAAGTTCGGTCAGGCGACCGCTGCCCGGGATCCCGGCGTTGGAGACGAGCACTTCGACATCCCCAGCCGCGCCCGCCAGGCGCTCCACCTCGGCGAGGATGGCGAGGTCGGCCGGCACCACCTCGGAACCCGGCAGCTCGACCGTCAGCGCAGCCAGCCGCTCACCGTCCCGACCGGATAGCACAAGCCGGGCCCCCTCGCCGTGGAGCCGCCTGGACAGGTGGGGGCCGAGACCCGCCGAGGCCCCGGTAAGCAGCACCCGGCGACCCTTCAGCTGCATTGCGACTACCCAATTTAGCGCCGGAACCCGTAAACTCCCCGGTCGGCATGACGGGTGATCAAACCGACCCCCGCGGGGAGGCCCAGGGCGTACCGCAGACCGAGCCGATGATCGAGGCGAATCGGCGGCAGCGACTGCGGCGTCTCGACGACCTGCTGGAAGCCCTCGAGCTCTGCAACCTCCACGAGATCCCGATCCCGCCGCTGGTCATCCAGGAGGGTCTGCGGGCGAACGAGATCTGGCCGATTGAAGGCAAGACGGTCACTCAGCTGATCGACCAGGTCCTCGAGCGCCAGGCGGACTTCCTGATCAAGATTCCAATCGAACGGCGCAAGTCGCCCCGGCGACGCATGAAGGTCGACCTTGCCGCCTGGCTTCGGGAGGGTCGCCGAGCAACCGACTGAGCTGGGGCGCCGCGGCGCCGGGTTCAGGCACCTCGCGCCGGTGGTCGCAGGACGCCCATCCGCATCCGGTCGCCGAAGACCGCATAGCGGCCCTTGCCTTCGCCCTTGGCCGTGTACATCGCCAGGTCGGCGCGGCGGAGCAGGTCGGCGGGCTCCATCGACCCGGGCACGGCGCTCGCGATCCCGATCGTGGCGTGCGCCCAGACCTCCTGGCCGGCGATGGTGAACGGCGTATTGAGCGAATCGAGGATGCGCTTGCCGACGTTGGTCGCCTCGCTGGCGTGGGAGACCTGGTCCATGAGGACGGCGAATTCGTCGCCGCCCAGCCTGGCCACCGTGTCCTCCGGCCGGACCGACTGGGTGAGCCGCTCGGCCACCTGGATCAGCAGCTCGTCGCCGGCGGCATGGCCGAGGCTGTCATTGACCGTCTTGAAGTCGTCGAGGTCGATGAACATCACGGCAACCGCCGTTTGGGGGTCGGGCCGCTTCTCCAGCGCATGGGTCACCCGGTCGGTGAAGAGAACCCGGTTGGCCAGCCGGGTCAGGGGGTCGTGGAGCGCCTGGTGCTCGAGTTCGGCGTGCTCAACCCGCATCCCCTCGAGCGTCTGCTCCAGCCTGCCGTTCTCGAGCGAGAAACCGGCCTGGGCGGCGAGTGTCTCGAAGAGCCGGCGGTCGCTCTCTCGGAACGTCCACTGCTCACCGCGCCGGTTGGCGACCATAAGCGTGCCGATTACGCGTCGCTCGCCCTCCAGCTGGGTGACCATCGCGTCTCGCACACCCAGTTGAGCCAGTCGGTCGGGGATCTGGGAGGTGGAACGGGGCGAGAAGAGAATCGTGCCCCGGGCCTCAGGCGGAAGATTGGCGAGCGCCAACTGGATCGGTTCGGCCTCTGTCTC
>CAXMLP010000034.1:0-3457 GCA_964194225.1 uncultured bacterium
GATCGGCAGGGAGCGGCTGTCGCGGCGGAGGTTGGCGTCGATCCCCCCCAGCACCCCTGTCGGCAGAAGAAGAAGGACCGGCCCGAGGTCTATGGCCGGGATGAACCAGGCGAGAACGAGGCGGCCGTGCCCGGCCTGGCCGGCGGCGAGAAGGCCCAGGCCGAGCAGCACCGAGATGGTGAGGCTGGTGATGAGGCCGCGGTAGCGCGCCGCTGCTGGACCCACGGCGCCTGATTCCACTTTCAATATTGTGCCAAAGCGTCGCCTTCAGGCCGGGGGAAGCCGGCGGCCGCGATCTTGGTCTCGGCCCGGTAACCTCTAGAGTCGTGGGCAAGGATATGCTCGAGAATCAGCTCGCCGCCGCCCGCGCCGGCCGCGAACAGGCCGTCGCGGACCTCCTCGAGTTCCTTGCCATACCCAGTGTCAGCTCCCTCTTGGCCCATCACGCGGATACCCGCCGCGCCTGCGCTTGGACGGCGGACCGGCTGCGCCGGATGGGGATGGAGGTCGAGATCGCCGAGCTGCCCGGTGGGCGGCACCCGGTGATCAGCGCGCAGTGGCTGGGCCGCCCCGGCCAGCCGACGCTGGCCATCTACGGCCACTATGACGTGCAGCCGCCCGACCCGCTCGACGAATGGGTCACGCCGCCCTTCCAACCCGCGGTGCGGGACGGCAGGGTCTACGCTCGCGGCGCCTGCGACAACAAGGGGCAGGTTCTGGCCGGCATCAAGGCCGCCGAGCATGCCTTCAGTCACGGCGGACCGCCCCTCAATCTTCGCTTCCTGATTGAGGGCGAGGAGGAGATCAGCGGCACCTCCCTGCCGCGCTTTCTCCGGGAGAACTCGTCCCGGCTCGCCAGCGACTATGTGCTGATCGCGGATGGGGAGTTCACGGCACCCTCCCTGCCAAACCTGCTGACCGGGCTGCGCGGACTGTTGTACACCGAGATCGTGGCCGAGGGGGCCGCCGCCGACCTCCATTCGGGCATCTTCGGCGGGGTGGCGCCCAACCCACTCAACACCCTCGCCCACGCGCTTTCGGCCCTGAAAGGTCGTGATGGCAGGGTGACCATTCCGGGTTTCTATGACGCGGTGGCGGCGCCCGCGCCCGAGGAGATCGAATCCTGGAATCGCGTTCGGGACGAGGGAACCCTCAAGCGACTGATGGCGGTGAGGGCCCTGGAGGGTGAGGCCGATCGCTCCCCGGCCGAACGCACCTGGAGCCGGCCCACACTTGATGTTCACGGCATCATCGGGGGGTTCATCGGGGAGGGCACGAAAACCGTGATTCCCGCCCGGGCCAGGGCGAAGGTCAGCATGCGGCTGGTTCCCCGGCAGGATCCGGCCGCCATCTTCGAGTCGCTCGCCGGGTACGTCAAACAGCTCGAAACCCCGGGGGTGTCACTCACGGCTGTCAAGCTGAGCACGGCGCCGCCGGTTCTGGCCGGTGTCGATCATCCGGGCATCGCGGCCGCCCGACGGGCCTTCCTCAAGTCGTACGGTGCCGAGCCGGTGCTGGTCCGGGAGGGTGGCTCGGTCCCGGTCACGGTCGACTTCCAGGAGGCGCTCCGCCCCCACATGATCATCACCGGCTTCGGCCTTCCCGATGACGCACTCCACTCGCCCAACGAGAAGATGGACCTGGAGCAGTACCACCTCGGGAGCGAGATGGTCCTCAACCTCATGGCGGAGCTGAGTGCCTCCCACTGACCTCCGGGCGCTGGCCGACGAGATGCGGGCCGTTGCGCTCCTCGAAGGCGAGTTCGTCCTCCGCTCCGGCCGGACCTCGCGCTACTACTTCGACAAATACCTCTTCGAGTGCCAGCCGGGCATCCTGCGGCGCCTCGGCGTCGAGCTGGCCCGGCTGGTGCCCGCCGGCACTCAGCGGCTGGCCTGCCCTGAGCTCGGTGCCGTCCTGCTCGGCGGCGCGGTGGCGATGGAGACCGGGATCCCGATGTGCATCGTGCGCAAGGCGGCCAAGGAGTACGGCACCGGCAAGGCGATCGAGGGGCGCCTGGACCGCGGCGAGAGGGTGTGCCTCGTCGAGGACGTTCTCACGACGGGCGGCGCCGCCCTGGCGGCGGCTGCCGCGGTCCGTGCTGCGGGAGGCGACATCATCGGCCTGGTCGGCGTCCTCGATAGGGAGGAGGGAGCGGCCGCCAGCCTGGCCGCGGCCGGGATCCCCTTTCATCCCCTCCTGAAGCGGGCGGACGTGATCCCGAGTTGATCATCGCCGGGGGTGAGGTTTGCACCCCTGAGGGCCTCCGCGAATTGGACATCCACATTCGCGAGGGCAGGATCGACTTCCTGGCGCCGTGGGCGCATCCGGTCGGTGACGAGGTGGTTGACGCGACCGGCCTGTGGGTGCTGCCGGGGGCCATCGACGGGCACGTTCATGGCCGGGACCCGGGCTTCCCGGAGAAGGAGGATTTTGGCAGCCTGACCGCCGCCGCCGCGGCCGGCGGCATCACCACAGTCCTCGAGATGCCGAATACGCTGCCGGCTGTCGCCAACGGTGAGCTTCTGAGGGCCAAGCGCGAGGCGGTCGCGGCCAATGCGCAGGTTGACCACGGCCTGTGGGGGATGATCCGCTCGTCAAGCACGGAGGACGACATCAGCGAGCTGGCCGAGGCGGGCGCGATCGCCTTCAAGTCCTATCTCGGGTACGCCGTTCGAGCCAGCACCGGTCAGGTCCTCTATTCTCCGGGGCTGACCGATCCCGATTTCGAGCCGCCCGCCAGCTATGGCACGATCGCGCGGCTGGCTCCCGCCCTGGCGGCGGCGCGGCTCCCGATCGCGGCCCATGCCGAGGATCCGTCAATTCTTCTCGCCAGCCTGGCCCGGGTGACCGACTACGCGGGTCTTCTCGCCACCCGCCCCGCCGTGGCCGAAGCCGTCGCGGTGGCCGCGATGGCGGCGCTCGCGAAGACCCTCGAACTGCGCGTTCACATCGTCCATCTCTCATCCCAGGCCGGCCTCGCGGCTGCGCTGGTGGGGCGGGCGGCCGGCGCACAGTTGACCCTTGAGACCTGCCCCCAGTACCTGTGGCTCACCGAGGCCGATTTCGGGCGCCTGGGCGCGGTGATGAAGATGTATCCACTGATCAAGACCGCGGTTGACCGGGAGGCGCTCCGGCAGGCTCTCTTCGCGGGAGATATCGAGATGGTCGGCACCGACCACGCGCCACACACCGACGCCGAAAAGCTCCATCAACCGCTCGCCGACGCCCACGCCGGCAGTCCCGGCGTCCAGACTCTCCTCCTGAGCTGCCTGGAGCTGGCACGGCAGGCGGGCGATCCGCTGAGGGCGGTTCCCTGGGTGACCGAGCATCCAGCCCGGATCTTCGGGCTCTATCCCCGAAAAGGGACCCTCCAGGCCGGCAGCGACGCCGACCTGGTGCTGATCGATCCCCGCGGCCGGACGGTTGTCACCCCGGCCGGGATGGTCTCCCGCCAGCG
>CAXMLP010000035.1:0-2850 GCA_964194225.1 uncultured bacterium
ACGTCAAGTCGAACGCGATCGTGCTGGCCAAAGAGAGTGCGGCGGTGGGTGTCGGCGCCGGTCAGATGAGCCGCGTCGAATCGGTGCGCCTCGCGGTAGCTCGCGCCGGGAAGCGGGCACGAGGATCAGTTCTCGCTTCGGATGCCTTCTTTCCGTTCCCCGACGGAGTGGAGGCGGCGATCAAGGCGGGCGTAACGACGATCGCCCAGCCGGGCGGCTCGCTCCGCGACCGCGACTCGATCGCCGCCGCCGACGCTGCAGGTGTTGCGATGGTGATGACCGGTGTTCGCCATTTCCACCACTAGATGTCCTCCCCCCGTCGTGCGTGGGGGGAGGACTTTGACTCGCCATTGGCCTCGCCTGCCCATCGCACCGGTAGCATTGGCCTTCCGTTAATGGAACTCATCGGCACTCCCCTTTCCCGCGCCTTTCGGGAGCTCGCGCTGGCCGCTCCCGACAGGCCCGCCATCAGCCACGAGGGCAACACCATCACTCGCGGCGAGCTGGAGGCGCGCAGCAACCGGCTGGCCCGCGACTACGCCGGCCGCGGGGTGACCGAAGGCAGCTTTGTGACCATCGCACTGCCCAACGGGATCGAGTTCGTCGAAGCCTGCCTCGCCGCCTGGAAGCTGGGCGCCGTCCCCCAGCCCGTCTCGAACCGGGCGCCGCGGTTGGAGCTGGAGCAGATCGTCGAACTGGCCGCGCCCAGCCTGTTGGTCGGTGCGGAGATCCCCGGCCACGTTTGCCTGGCCCCCGGCCATTCGCCGGCCGCCGACCTCTCCGACGCGCCTCTGCCCGACCTCATCTCGCCCTCCTACAAGGCGCCCACCTCGGGCGGCTCGACCGGGCGCCCCAAGCTCATCGTCTCCGGCATCCCCGCTGTGGTGGATGCGGCCCTGCTGGCTGCCGAGATCTACCAGATCAAGCCAGAACGCGTTCATCTGGTGACCGGACCGCTCTACCACAACGGTCCCTTCAGCGCCGCGATGGGCGCGCTCTTCACGGGCGGCCACCTGGTCGTCATGACGCGGTTCGACGCGGCGGCAGCGCTCCAACTGGTCGAGCGTCACCGGGTGGACCACATGTACCTGGTGCCGACGATGATGCTGCGGATCTGGAAGCTCGACCCGGTGGAGCGGGAGAGCCGCGATCTCAGCAGCCTGCGTGTGGCTTATCACCTGGCGGCGCCCTGTCCGCCCTGGTTGAAGGAGGCCTGGATCGAGTGGCTCGGTCCGGAACGAATCTGGGAGCTCTACGGTGGAACCGAGCAGCAGGTCATCACGGTGCTCGACGGGCGCGAGTGGCTGGCGCACCGGGGTTCGGTGGGGCGGCCCGTTCTCGGCGGCCAGATCAGGATTCTCGATGCGGAGGGGCAGGACCTCCCACCCGGCGAGGTGGGCGAGGTCTTCCTGCGCCGGGCCGAGGGCATCATGGCGACCTACCGGTACATCGGCGCCACGGCACGGGACATCGATGGTTGGGAATCGCTTGGCGACATGGGGTACCTGGACGGCGACGGCTATCTCTACCTGACCGACCGGCTGAGCGACATGATCCTGGTGGGGGGGGCGAACGTCTATCCGGCTGAGGTGGAGGCGGCGCTGGACGCGCATCCGGCGGTCCGCTCGAGCTGTGTCATCGGGCTACCGGACGAGGAGTTGGGCAACCGGGTCCACGCCATCATCCAGGCGCCTGCCGGCCTGACCGACGAGGAGTTGCAGGCCCATCTCGCGGACCGTTTGGCTCACTACAAGATCCCGCGGAGCTTCGAACGAACCGATGTCCACCTGCGCGACGACGCCGGCAAGGTCCGCCGGTCAGCCCTCCGCGCCGAACGGCTGGGCAGCCCGGCATGAGCGAGGCCGGTGCGGCGCCCACAGTCCTGGTGGCGGAGGTTCGCCGGTCGATCGAGTTCTACGCCTACCTCGGCTTCGAGGTGAAGGGGCAGCTGGAGTCGGAGGGAGACCTGAGCTGGGCCTGGCTGGCCACCGACGGGGCCGAGTTGATGGTGAATCGCGCCGGAGCACCTTTCGAGGTCGATCCCGATGAGGTGGTGCTCCATCTCTACGGCAGGGATCTCCAGCGCCTCGCCGGCCAGCTCGGTGCCGCCGGCGTGACGGTGGCCTGGCAGGCCGGTGGCGCGGCGCCCGCGCTTCGGCTGCTTGATCCCGACGGCCATGCGCTGCTGGTGACCGAACGTGAGTGAGGGGGGCTCCGTCGCCGGCTGCGGGTCCGCCAACTTCGGCGAGGAGGGGGGGCGCCTCAACTACGGCGCCTACCTGCGCCTGGCCGAACTCCTGTCGCTTCAGACCCCGCAGACGCAGGCGCCGGACGAGCTCCTCTTCATCATCGCCCACCAGGCGTACGAGCTCTGGTTTCGAGAGATCCTCCACGAGCTGGAGGCGGCGCGCGACGCGATGGACGCCGGCGATCTCCATCGGGCCCGCCACCGCCTGCATCGGGTGACGGTCATCGAGAAGCTCCTGGTTCAGCAGGTCGACGTTCTGGAGACGATGTCACCGCAGGACTTCCTCGCCTTCCGCGCCGAGCTCGCCCCGGCGAGCGGCTTCCAGTCGGTCCAGTTTCGCGAGATCGAGTTCCTATCGGGGCTCAAAGACCCCGGCTACCTGGCTCGCCTCGAGCTCGGCGGGCCGGAAAGGGAGAGGCTCTCCCGGCGGCTTGCCGAGCCGACCCTGTGGGACGCTTTCCAGTCCGTGCAGGCCGCCGCCGGCGCCCCGGCATTGGAGGAGATCTACCGCCGCCGCGAGCGCCATCCCGAGCTGCTCGATCTGAGCGAGGCGCTCCTGGATCACGACGAGACCTTCGCGCTCTGGCGCGCCCGCCATGTGC
>CAXMLP010000036.1:0-3044 GCA_964194225.1 uncultured bacterium
CAGATAGGCCACCCAGGCGAGGCGGGCGAAGGTTAGTCCGGCATAGTCGTCGGTCAGGTGCTCGCGGGCGAGGGTGGCCGCGTCGGTGAGCAGGGTCCTCGCCGCCGCCCAGTTGCCGAGGTCGACCTCAAACTCCGCGGCAGCGACAAGCGCTGTCCAGCTGACCTCCGGGTCGGCCACCGAATGAGCCCGGGCGACGGCCTCCTCGAGCGCTCTCTCTGCCGCGTCGACGTCCCCGCAACCCAGCAGGGCGGCCGCGAGGCTGAGGCGGGTTTGCAGCTCACGTTCCCGCTGGCGCCCGAGCACGAGTGGGCCGAGGGCACGGCGAAAGGCATCGGCGGCGGTCGTCGGGTCCCCGAGGGCGAGTGCCTTTTCCGCCTCGCGCAGAACCGGGCCGGCCGGCCAAGCCCGGACCAGGAGGCCCACTCCAAACGCAGCCTCAACTGTGTCGACGCCGGCAATCAGGACCGCGGACGCGACAAGGGTCAGGTTGGAGACGTCGCCGGCGAGCGCGTGCGGCCCAAGCAGGTGGGGCATGATGCTGAGCGCGCATCCCATGGTGCCCACGCCAGCTCCCGCGCCGAGGGCGAGGGGGCGCCGACGGCCGTCTGACCTGCTCACCAACCGGACCGAGGCGACCAGCCCGGCCAGGGCCGCGGCCAGCGCCAGAAGGCTGAGGGCGGAGAGGTTGGTTGTGACGTTCACTTCTAGTCCGCCTAACGCCACGCGCTGGGCCAGCTTGCGCCGGTGACCGCCCTCAGTCTGGCTACGCAACGATCTCTTATCGGCGTGACCGGCCCTGTATCCGGAGGCCTGGCGAGGCCCGCGGCGGAACGACATCAGGCGACCGGACGCGACCGCCGCCATTTCGACGACCCGCGCCGCGGCCAGCCCGCCATGGCCACCGCCGAAATGGAGTCAGCCCATTCCTTTTTGACACCAGACAGGTTTAGGATATCTACCCGGTGGACGGGCCAAAACGTGAGCACGATCCTATAGCCCTGCCACTTGGAGGCGGTCCCTTCGGCGACTCCGCGGAGCTTCTCGCGGTTGTCGTGGACCATGCCCTGGCCGCGGTCATCACGATGGACGACCGGGGGAAAGTGACCGGCTGGGGCCGGCGCGCTGAAGCCTGCTTCGGGTGGAC
The DNA here is from genome assembly GCA_964194225.1 of uncultured bacterium. Lineage (GTDB taxonomy): Bacteria > Chloroflexota > Dormibacteria > Dormibacterales > Dormibacteraceae > CAXMLP01. Next base: position 1,148 of record CAXMLP010000036.1, read on the forward strand.
CCCGAAGGAGGCCATCGGGCGTGAGCTCGTCGCTCTGATCGTCCCACCTCAGTACCGCCTCGCCCACAACGCCGGCCTGGCCCGATACCGGGAAACCGGCGAGGGTCCCGTGCTCGGCCGGATCATCGAGCTCAGCGCGCTTCACCGATCGGGCCGGGAGTTTCCGGTTGAGCTCGCCATCTCACCGGCAACAACTGTGGCCGGCGGACCACCTTCATCGCCTTCGTCCTCGACATCACCGAACGCAAGCAGGCTGAGCAGCGGCAGGCCGATCTATACGCGCAGGCAACCAGCGCGACCGAGTCGATCCGGGACTTCTCAAACCTCGCTGTACATGAGCTGCGAGCGCCCATCTCCGTTGCGCGGGGCTACACCGAGATGCTTGTGGACGGGACGTTCGGTGCATTACCCGAGCGGATGAACGAGCCTCTCCGACTCATCATTGAGAAGCTCGCCACCACCGAGCGTCTGGTCAGCGACCTCCTCGTGGCCGCCCGGATCGAAGCGGGCGGCGTCAAGGTTGCCGCCGACCAGATCGACTTCGTCCAGGTGGCAACAAGTGCGGCCGAAAAGGCGCGGGGGCGGGCTGAACTGGCCGGCGGATCGCTCTACGTCGAGGCCCAGGATCCGGTGGTCAACTGGCGGGTGACAGTGAGCTGAGCGCTGCCATCGTTGACAATTTGATCAACAACGCGATCAGTTACGGCGGCGAGCCGCCTGCGGTGACGATCACCGTGACCGGAGGGAACCAGCCCAGCCTGTCGGTGACGGATCGCGGCCCCGGCATCCCGCCCGAGATGCAGGAACGCATCTTCGAGCGCTTCGTGCGGGGTGCGACCGATTCCCGAACGCCCGGCAGTGGACTCGGCCTCTACCTCAGCAGGCGGCTGGCCGAGCTCCAGCGCGGTTCGATCGACCTGGTGAGAACTGCTCCCGGCGAGGGCAGCACCTTCACCTTCCGCCTTCCCGCGGCGGGTGCAGGTTAGAACGCCTAGCGCGTCAGCCCGGCGGGTTTGATGTCCCTGGAAACCGACTCACCGGGGCCGCGGCTTTCCCGGCGGACTCGAGGCGGCCGGTCTCGGTTGTAGGTCGAGATCAGCGCTGACGCCTCAGCGTCGACCTCGCGCAGCCGCTCTTCCCAGTACTCCAGGCGAGCCAACAGGTGGGCCTGGATCAACGGCGAATTCAACTGCCTCGGCAGGGTCCGGAGAAGGCTGGCGTAGACCTCCGCCCAGTGTCGAGCATCATCGGGGTGGCGGGTTCTCTCGTCCTCACCAGGAAAGAGGTCGGTGCTCGGCATGTTCACAATCCTTCCCAGGCTCGGCCACAAAGCAGGGATTGACCGGTAAACGAATTGCCCGATCCCTTCAGGTCGCGGCCGGCGAGGCCGGGCCCTGGGCGCGGCTGTCAGGGGCGAGGTCGGCGCCATGGACAAGCAGGAAATAAATGATGCCGAGGATTGGGATGTGCCAGATCAGTTCCTGGGGCGGCAGGAATGGCACTGTTAGGTTGAAGGGAAGCCACATCGCGATGATCACCAGCCGGGTCAAAAGGCCGCTGATCAGAAGCACACCGATTGTGAGTTCGGCGACACCCGCGGCAAGTACGAACAGGTCGTCCGAAAACCAGCTGACTCCCAGCAGATGCTGCACAACATTGAATTGCTGGTGCTGCTGAAGAAAGGCGCGTCCGATACCGGGATTCCAGATCTTCTCACTCAGCGCCGGCGCCATGATCGCGACCCCGGTCAGAACTCGCAGCGCTGCCACCGCCCGGCCCGGGTCGATCCGAGGAAGCGGCCTACCGCCGCGCCTCGGCCGGCCCGCCTGGGTTGCCTGCCGCCCGATCACGAAGACCACTGCCGCCAGGCCCAGCCAGTGCACCTGCGCCAGGGCAT
>CAXMLP010000037.1:0-3284 GCA_964194225.1 uncultured bacterium
TCTTGGGGTTCCAGCGGCTGGTCTGATGCCCGAAATGGACACCCGCCTCCAGCAGCTGTTTGAGAGTCACCTGGGACACGCGCTACTACCTCCTGTTGGAACCTCCGCCCCGTAAGCAGCCGCTGAGAAGCGGACAGGGGTTATCGACCCGGGGCGTGTGTACTCGGTGGCAACACCACCGGCGCCGGAATTATATCGGCTCGCTTCGCGGCCGGCCGGAGGCGTCCGGGCTTCGCGATCTCGCCGGCCGGGGTTCAGGCCTTGGTGGGCACCTTGGAGCGACCGGCCCCGCGGGCGGGTTGCGGACCCTTGCAGCGCGGATAGCCGCTGCAGGACTTGAAGGTGCCGAACCGGCCGCGACGCTCGACCATCGGTTTGCCGCAGATCGGGCACGGCTCATCCAGCAGCTTTGGCTCCGGTCGCGGCTTGCCGTCCTTGCCCGCCTTCACCGGCTTGGCCCGGTAGTTGCATTCGGGGTAGCCGGAGCAGGCGACGAAGGTTCCGAAGCGGCCCTTGCGCTCGATCAGCTCGTGCTTGCCGCACTGGGGACAGGTGACGCCGGTCTTGACGGGCTCGTCCTTCTCCTCGCGCCGGATGTACTTGCATTCCGGGTAGCCGGAACAGCCGACGAACTCGCCATACCTCCCCTTTCGCTGCTGCAGCGGCTTCTCGCAGAGCGGGCACTTCTCGTCGAGCAGCGTCGGCGGGGCGGCGGCGCCACCGGGCAGCACCGCGACCCGGAACTTGCACTGCGGATAGCGGGAGCAACCCTTGAAGGGCCCGAAGCGGCTGGCCTTCAAAACCAGCGTTCCCTCGTGGCACTCCGGGCACTCCTCGCCGGTGTCGGCCGGAATCGCCTCGTTGGCGGCGCTGAGCATCCTCTCCAGCGGCCCATAGAAGCCGCCCACTATGGTTGCCCATTCGAGCTCACCCTTCTCGATCTCGTCGAGACGCTCCTCCATCGCCGCCGTGTACTTGTCGTCGACGATCTCCGCGAAATGGCCGACCATGATCCCGTTCACGTTCTCGCCAAGCGTGGTCGGGTGAAGGCGACGTTCGCGCTGCTCGACATAGCCGTGGGTCTGAACCACCCCGACGATCGAGGCGTAGGTCGACGGGCGACCGATCCCCCGCTCCTCAAGCTCTTTGATGAGGGTCGCCTCGCTATAACGGGCGGGCGGCTGGGTGAAATGTTGCTCGGGCACGATCTCGTGTTCAACCAGCACGTCACCCGGCGTCAGCTCGGGCAGCTGGGCCTCGTCGTCTCGCTCATCGCGCTCCCAGACCTTGTAGAAACCGTCGAAGGTGAGCCGGACGCCGCTGGCTCGAAAGATCAGGTCACCGGCCTGGATCTCGGCCTGGTTTCCCGAATAGACGGCATCCGCCATCCGGCTGGCGACAAACCTTCTCCAGATGAGGTCATACACCCGGTACTGGTCGGCGCTGAGGTAGTCGCGGACCGACTCAGGACGGCGCCCGGGATCGGTCGGACGGATTGCCTCGTGAGCCTCCTGGGCGCCCGCCCGAGCCTTATCCGAGCGGGTGCGGCCAAGGTACCTCTCGCCCAGATCGGACTTGATCCAGCCCCGCACCTTCGCATCGGCTTCGGCCGCGATATTGGTGGAGTCGGTCCTCATGTATGTGATGAGGCCGGTGGATCCCGCCGGTCCGAGGTCGATGCCCTCGTAAAGATCCTGGGCCACCCGCATCGTCCGGTTGGGGGCGAAACGAAGCCGGCTGGAGGCGTCCTGCTGAAGAGTGGATGTTATGTAGGGCGGCGGCGAGCCCTTGGTCCGGCGCTTCTCCTCGATGTCGACGACCTTGAAATCGGCACCCTCGAGGGCGCCGAGCACGGCGTCGACGGCGGCTCGGTCGGGGAGCTCCAGCTTGCTCTTCGCACCTTCGCTGGCGCGCCTGGCGAGCCGGCCCTTGAACCGCTGCGGATCGCCTGCCTTGCTGAGGTCGACGTCGACCGTCCAGGACTCGACGGCCACGAAGCGGCGGATCTCCTCCTCCCGGTCGACCACCAGGCGAAGTGCCACCGACTGGACGCGGCCGGCACCGATTCCCTTCTGCACCTTGCTCCACAGGAAGGGGCTCAACCGATAGCCGACGAGCCGGTCGACAATCCGCCTCGCCTGCTGGGCGTTGACGCGGTTCATGTCGATCTCGCGGGGCGACTCGAGGGCCCGCTTCACCGCCTCCGCCGTGATCTCGTGAAACTCGATCCGCTTGGGGTCGCGGAGGTGGAGCGCCTCCTTGAGGTGCCAGGCGATGGCCTCCCCCTCCCGGTCCGGGTCGGAGGCGAGGATCACCTTGCGGCCCTTGCCGACCGCCTGCTTGAGCTCGCCAAGCGTCTTGCGACGGCTCTCGACCACCTCATAGGAGGGCTTGAAGCCCGCGTCGACGTCGACTGAGAGCGTCTTCTCGGGCAGGTCCCGGACGTGTCCCATCGAGGCCTTGACGTCGTAGCGATCTCCGAGAAACCGCTTCAGCGTCCTGGCCTTGGCAGGGGACTCAACAATGATCAAACTGACTGCCACGAGACTCCTTATACCGTCCGGCGGGCCATCCTACTCCCTCCCGGGTTCACGAATGTAGCCGTCGTTGCGGCGTCTGACATTGCCCGACAGCTCCAGCGCGGTGAGCCTCGCCAGCGTCTCGGCGAAGCCGAGTCCGAGCTTGGCGGCCAGCCCCGCCGCGCTGATCGGAAGGGTGTCGGAAAGATGCGCCACCAGACCATCTCGACCCCTTTCCCGGAGCGTCCCGAGCCGGGCCGGAGGCCGGAGCGGGTCGTCGAGCACCTCCTGCGTGGCGCCCAGCGCCGCCAGCACGTCACGGGCGTTCTGGACCAGACCGGCGCCGTCGCGGAGAAGCTGGTGCGAACCCACGCTCAGGGGGCTGAAGATGCTGCCTGGGACAGCCATCACGTCCCGGCCTAGGGAGAGGGCGGCCTCGGCCGTGATGAGCGCCCCGCTCTGCTCGCCCGCCTCGACCACGAGGACGAGGTTCGACAGCTCGGCGATGGTCCAGTTGCGCCGGGGAAAGTGGCCTCGTCGCGGAGGTGTCCCGTCGGCGAACTCGCTGACGAGCGCCCCGCCGCCCGCGATGATCTCCGCCGCCAGCCGGGCGTTCTCTGCTGGGTAGACGATGTCCACGCCGGTGCCCAGGACGGCCACTGTCACCCCGCCGGCCGCCAGGGCCCCCCGATGAGCGGCGGTGTCGATACCTCGCGCCAGTCCGCTGATGATCACCACCCCGGCCGCCGCGAGGTCGCCCGCCAG
>CAXMLP010000038.1:0-6209 GCA_964194225.1 uncultured bacterium
GATCTACGACGAGGAATTCGAGGGGCTCGTCGCCGGCGCCGGCGACGGACTCAAGCGGTTCTGGGGGTGGCATGAGTCAGCTCCGCCCGAGGGGGTCATCGCCATCGAAGACGCGATTCGGGACCAGGATCGCTCCCGGCTCGAGCCGCCGCCGAGCCGAGCCCGGACCGTGATCCTCACCTCAGGTACCACTGGAACGCCGAAGGGAGCGGGCCGGATGGCGCCGAAGAGCATGAACCCGGCCCTCGCCCTGCTCTCGCGCATCCCACTCCGACAGCACGAGCGCACCCTGATCGCGGCGCCCCTCTTTCACTCGTGGGGTTTCAGCCACTTCACATTTGGCCTGCTGCTCTCCTCCACCTACATCCTCCAGCGTCACTTCGACGCTGAGGACACGCTCAAGGCGATCGCCCAGCACCGGCCCTCGACCCTGATCGCCGTTCCCGTCATGCTCCAGAGGATCCTCGAGCTTCCGGCCGAGGTCCGCCGCCGCTATGACGCCTCATCGCTGCGCGTGGTCGCAGTCAGTGGCTCGGCGCTCCCCGGGGACCTCGCCACCCGTTTCATGGACGAGTTCGGTGATGTCCTCTACAACCTCTACGGTTCGACGGAGGTGGCCTGGGCCTCGATCGCGACTCCGGAGGACCTCCGGGCGGCGCCCGGCACCGCCGGCAAGGCTCCCCGCCGGACCGTCCTCAAGATCTACGACGAGCACGACCACGAGGTCGCCCCCGGTCAAACCGGGCGCATCTTCGTCGGCAACGACTTCCCGTTCGACGGCTACACGGGCGGCGGCGGCAAGGTTGCCATCGCCGGCCTGATCAGCACGGGTGACCTCGGCCACATCGACGGCGAGGGCAGGCTCTTCGTGGTTGGCCGCGAGGACGAGATGATCGTGTCCGGTGGCGAGAACGTCTATCCGCGCGAGGTGGAGGACCTGCTCGCGCGGCATCCCCGGGTCGCCGAGGTGGCCGTGATCGGGGTGGCGGACGAGCAGTTCGGCCAGGCCCTCAAGGCCTTCATCGTGAAGAAGGGCGAGCTGAGCGAGAGCGAGGTCAAAGATCACGTCCGCTCCAACCTGGCCCGGTTCAAAGTGCCCCGGGAGGTTGTGTTTCTCGCCGAGCTCCCCCGCAACATCACGGGCAAGGTCCTGAAGCGGGAGCTGGCACAGGTCAAGCCCAAGCAGAGGCCCAAGGCCAAGCCCGCTTCTTAGACGTCTTTTGGCGCGTCTCTTGGCGCGTCTCTAGGCCCGCGCACTTGCGCGCCGGGTGGGGGAGCGTTTGCGGGCTGGGGCGGCCGGAGCCGGTCGTTTGGCGCGGACCTTCTTCTTGGCCGCCTCCCGCTCGCCGGCGGGCACAAACGGCTGGCCACTGGTCTGCACCTGAGCCTCAACCCGCTCGATCGCCCGGGCAAGCTGGATCGCGCGCTGGGATTCCTTCGTCCGGCGGCCGCCGAAGACTGTCTCGGAGAGCCTGCGGGGGAGTTCTCCGGTCTCGATGGAGCGGACGCTGACGCTCCAGGGCCTGGCGTCCAGGATGGTCGGGCTGATCTCGATGCCGTGGCGGTTCATGACCGTCGCGAAATGCCGATGGTTGCGGGCCATGCCATCGAGCACCGATTCGTAGCCGTGCTGTGCGACGACGAGCCGCGCACTGGTGCTCATCACCTCGTGAAAGAACATCTTCTCGTCGTTGGGGAGCGGCTCGATCACCACTATGTCGACCTCGGGGTGCTGCTCGCGGACCAGGCGCACGTGGTCGCTCAGCGTGTCCTTGAGAATCCCCCGGGCGACCTGGTTGGCGACGCCCTTGATCCCGAGGTCACTGATCGTGTTGCCGAACCGGTGCAGGACTGTCGACTGCTTGATGCCGCGCACATCGAGGGGGGCCAGCGCGTTGACGACGACGATGAGATCGGCGCCCTTCTCGATCGCCACGTCAATCGCCGCGGCTCCCTTCACACCGCCGTCCACGTAGTCGATGCCATCGATCCTGACCGGCCGGAACACGATCGGGATGGCGCTGCTGGCGGCGACCGCCTCGGGAATGCTGACTCGGGGCGAGAAGTCCCTGCCAAAGACCGCCCGCTGCCAGGTGTCCAGCTGGCAGGCAACGACGTAGAGCTCCTTGTCGAGTTGGTCGAACTCGGTCGGCATGTCGGCGAGCTCGAGAATCTCGCGCATGAAAACGCCGACCTGGCTGCTGTCGAGCAGGCCCGTCGGCAGGGCCAGGCTGAGGAACCCGAGGAAGTCGCTGATGAGGAAGGAACCCTTGTGCCGGAAGAGGTCGGCAACGAAGGGGGGCACATGCCGGGGGAGCTGGCGGAGGCGACGGCCAACCTCGCCCAAGTTTGGCGAGAAGACGTGGCTGACCAGGCTCCACTGCAGCGCCAGGCTGGGATTGCGAGCCATGTCGACGAGGGATTTGGGCGGTATGCCGTTGGCGAGCAGGGTCGCCACGAAGGCACCGGCGCTGGTGCCGACGTAGATGTCGAAGTCGAGCGTCGAGCGGTTCAGAAGCAGGTCATCCAGTCCCCGCAGCACGCCAAGCTGGTAGATGCCTCCGGTAATGCCCCCGCCCGCCAGGACGAGGGCGGTTTTGCCCGGGCCCCGGCCACGCCGCAGGCGTTGGCTTCGGTGCCGCTGAGCGCGAGGGACGGCCGGCAATTTGCTCAGGCCCGCTCTCGGACCCGCGCTCGGTGGCACTTCTTTTGGCAAGGCCGCCCTATCGTAGCCATCCAGCAAGTGCCTCACTTCTTTGCGAGCGGCCGGTCCGGCGACAGGGTGGAGATCCTCGGCGTCGATGCCCGTCACCTGGCCGGGCCCCTGCGTGGACGAGTGGGGGAGAGAGTGGCCGTCATCGACCCGGCCGGTTTCCTGCTGACAGTCGAGCTCGTCTCGGTGTCAGCCCGTGCGGTGACCGGGCGGGTGGTCGAATCCCGGCCCCATCAGCCGGAGCCGCGGGTGCGCGTGACCATGGCGATCGCGATGCTGCCGGCCACCTCCCTCGATCATGTGCTCTCCCGCTGCACCGAGTTGGGCGCCTGTGCGTTCGCGCTCGTTCGAGCAGAGCGCTCGGTTGCTCGCGGCGAGAAACCGGAGCGCTGGGCGACGATCTGCCGGGAGGCGGCGATGCTGGCGGGCCGCCTCACCGTCCCCCCGGTCCGGGGCCCGGTTGGCCTCGACGAGCTCCTCTCGGGAGAGGGCGTCATCATCCTCGACGGCCAGGCCGAGCGTTCACTTTCGGAGGTCGGGAGGATGGACGAGGTGACACTGGCCATCGGCCCCGAAGGTGGCTGGTCGCCGGCGGAGCGAGGCCTGGCCGCGAGCCGCCTCGCTCGCCTCGGGCCACGAGTGCTGCGCGCCGACACCGCCGCGGTCGCCGCGCTGGCCCTGACGCTCGGGCTGAACGGCGAGTTCGAGTCCTGACCGAAGGTCGCCGGCAGTCAGTCGGCCCGGCCGCCCATCACCCGCGGCACCGGCGTCTCGCCACTTTCCGGGGCGGAGTCATCCCGATGGACCCGCAGGCGCGGGCGGCCGCCAGCGGCGTCGGTGGCCGGCGGTGGTGGCGCGGCTGAGTTAGCCGGCGGGAGCCGGAGGTGGAAGGTGGAGCCGGTCCCCGGGCTCGAGTCAACCAGGTCGAGCGAGCCGCCATGCCGGCGCGCCAGCTCACGCGAGATGTACAGTCCGAGCCCGGTGCCCGGGACCGGGCCGACCTTGTCGTCGTCGAGGCGGACGAATCGCTCGAAGACCGCCTCCCGCTTGTCCGGCGCGATGCCGATTCCGTTGTCCCTGACCAGCACGGTGGGGGTCTCCCCACCGGACACCGACAGGTTCAGCCGCGGCTTCTCGGCGCAGTAGGTCATTGCGTTGTTGATCAGATTGTCGAGAATGCGGACCACGTGGTCGGGATCGGACTCGACCAGAACGGGCTCATCGCTGGCCTCGACCACCAGCTCCGCGTGGATCAGCAGGGAGCGTGGCTCGGCCCGTTTCACAGCCGCGCCGACAGCCTCTCGCAGATCGAACACCGCCCGCCGATCGGGAAGCGAATTGACATCCATCCGGGACGCCATGAGCAGGTCGTCGACGATCTTGTTGAGCTCGGAGGTCTTGCTGTTGAGCATCTCGAGCGGCATCTTCCAGCCTTCCGGCGCGGCGCCCAGGGCGCCTTCGGCGAGCATCGCCAGGTAGCCGGCAACCACCGACAGCGGCGTCCGCAGCTCGTGGGCGGCCATGTTCAGGAATTCCGACTTCGAGCGCGATGATTCCTGGGCCGCCGCATAGAGCTCTTGCACCTCGCGGGTCTTCTGGTGCAGGTCGACGAACACGGCTGCCTTCGCGCGCAGGATCTCCGGGACGATCGGGGAGAAGATGTAGTCGACCGCCCCCAGCGAGTAGCCGCGCGCCATGTCCAGCTCGGCCTCCTCGAAGGCTGTCAGAAAGATGATCGGGGTGACCTCGGTCTGCTGGCGTTGTCGGATCAGGGCAGCGGTTTCGAAGCCGTCCATGTCTCCCATGCGCACGTCGAGCAGGATCAGCGCGAACTCGTCGCCGAGGAGGTGACGGAGAGCGTCCCGGCCGGAGGTTGCCTTGACCACCGTCTGGTTGAGCGGCGCGAGGATCGCCTCCACCGCGACCAGCTTGGCCGGCGTGTCGTCGACGATCAGGATGTTCGCCCGGCGCTGGGTGTTCATCGGCTGCTCAACCACGCGCGCAGAAGGCTCAGCAGCTGTTCGGGGTCAACCGGCTTTGCCATGTAGTCGGAGGCACCGGCTTCGAGGCACTTTTCACGGTCGCCCTTCATCGCCTTGGCCGTCACCGCGATGATCGGCAGCTTCTCGAAACCGGCGATGCGCCGGATCGCCGTCATGGTCTCGTAGCCGTCCATGTCCGGCATCATGATGTCCATCAGGATCAGCTCCAGCGAGGGATTCTCATGGAGCACCTGAATCGCCTCGCGGCCGCTCTCCGCGTGGAGCACGGCCATCCCCTGCCGCTCCAGCACAGCGGTGAGCGCGAAGATGTTGCGGACGTCGTCATCCACCACCAGAACCCGGTGGCCACTGAGCTCGGTATTCGGAGCCTCCGGCGGCCGCAGCACCGTGGTGGTCGCGGTGGGCCGGGCGGTGATGACCCGGTTGAAGAAGCCGCTCACCTCATCCATCAGCAGCGCGCTCGACTCGGGAGTCTTTTGGATGATCGACTTGGTCGACTTCTTGAGCCGTGCCTGGGTGTTCACAGAGAGCTCCGCAGCCGTGTAGACGATGATCGGCAGCTCCTTGAGGTTGGGGAGCTTACGGATCTGTTCGATCAATTTGTGGCCGTCGACGTCGGGCAGTCCCAGGTCCAGGATGACGCAGTCGACCTCCCCCTTGCGAAGCACCTCGAGGGCCTCCTTGCCGGTCCCTACGGCGGTGAGGTTGACGTCCTCCTTGCCGATCGTTTCGATGATGTGCTGACGCTGCACCGGATCGTCCTCCACGACCAGCAGGCGGCGGCCGCCGGTGGAGATGAAAGCGTCGATTCTCGCGAAGAGACCCTCCAGCATCTCCTTGCCGACGGGCTTGGTGAGGTAGGTGCTGGCCCCCTGGCCGAGGCCGCGTTCGGCGCCGTCCTCGAACACGGAGATGATATGGACTGGGATGTTCGCCGTTTCGGGGTCCCGCTTCAGGCGATCCAGGACGGCCCAGCCGCTCATGTCGCGCAGGCCGAGGTCGAGGGTCACAGCCTGGGGCCGGAACTGGCGGGCCATCAGGAGCGCATCCTCACCGTGGAGCGCGATCAGGCCCTTGAAGCCGTTTTGGTGAGCGAGGCCGAGGAGAACCTTGGCGAAGTTCGGGTCATCTTCAAGGATGAGGACCACCCTGTCACCCGGCTCCAGGCGGTCGCGGTCGTCCTCCATGCCCGCCGGCAGGGAGCCGGCGGCTCGAACCGGGATTCGGAAGATGTCTGTGTTGCGAGAGGCGGTGCCAGCGCCGTTGCCATCTCGGGTTTCGTCGATCTGGGGGCGGGTGGGGGCCACCGTCTCGGCAGACTGGATCGACGTAGCCGGGAGGTAGACCGTGAAGCTCGTGCCCTTGCCCACCTCGCTCTTGAGCTGGATCTCTCCGCCCAGCAGCCGCACGAGTTCGCGGCTGATGGTGAGGCCGAGGCCGGTGCCGCCGTACTTGCGAGCGGTTGACCCGTCAGCCTGCTGGAAGGCCTCGAA
>CAXMLP010000039.1:0-5135 GCA_964194225.1 uncultured bacterium
GTGTATAGGAGACAGAGGCGTCCCGGTTGCCGGGGTTCCCCACCCCGCGGCTGGAGCCGCTCCTGGTGGAGTGGGACTACGGTGACTACGAGGGTGTCACCAGCGCCGAGATACGCCGCCGCCGGCCAGGCTGGGATCTCTGGCGGGATGGCTGCCCCAACGGTGAGGACACCGCCGCAGTCCTCTCCCGGGCCGAGCGCTTTCTCGCCCTGGCACTTGAGCAGGGGGAGGGGTCGGTCATCGCCTTCAGCCACGGCCATTTCGTGCGGGCGCTGGCAATCGCCTTTCTCGACCTCCCGCCGCCGATCGGCAGCCGCCTGAACCTCGAGACGGCTGCTCTCAGCGTGCTCCGGGAAACGGATGGCCAGCGAATGCTCGAGCGGTGGAACGACACCGGCCGGCTGCCGGTCCCACCCGGTCCCTGACCTCCCTTCCCGTCTGACAAGCTTGACGGCATGCTCTTCCTCTCCCAGGCGGACGTCAGGCGCTTATTGGATCTCGACCAGCTGCTGAGCGGTCTCGAGACGGCTTTCAAAGAACTGAGCGCGGGCCGTGCCTCGGTGCCGCCGCGGATCGCCGCCCGGACCCCAACCGGCCTCCTAGCGGCCATGCCGGGCTACGTCGGCGGAGTGCTTGAGACCAAGCTCGTCTCGGTTTTCCCCGGCAACCACGACCACGGCTTGCCCTCCCATCAGGGACTGATCGTGCTGTTCGATCACGAGACGGGTTCGCCCCTGGCGGTCATGGACGGAACGCACATCACCGCCGCGCGCACGGGGGCGGCGAGTGCCGTGTCCACGCGGGCGCTGGCGAGGCGGAAGGCCGCCGTGCTGGCGGTGCTGGGGGCGGGTGTCCAGGGTCGTTCGCACATCGCCGCCCATGTGCGCGTGCGCGACTTCAACGAGGTCAGGGTCGCCAGTCGCAACGTCGAAGCGGCTCGGGCCCTGGCCGCCGATTTCGGGGGTACGGTGGCGCCGAGCTTCGAAGCAGCGGCCGACGGCGCCGACGTCGTCTGCCTCTGCACCGATACCGATCATCCCTTCAGCCGGCCGCAATGGTTCCGGCCGGGGGCACATGTCACCTCGGTGGGCGCAAGCGCTGCCGGCCCCGAGCTGGACGCGGAGACCGTGGCGCGGGCTGATGTCCTCGCCGTTGAGCACCGAGACGCGTTCAAGCCCTACCCCGCCGGCGCTCACGAGCTGCAGGGGTTGGATCCCGCGCGTGGAGTGGAGTTGGGGGAGATCCTTGCCGGCACGCGGCCGGGACGGACGTCGGCCCAGCAGCTGACCGTCTACAAGTCGATGGGACATGCGGTCGAGGACGCCGTGGCCGCCCACCTGGTTTACAGCGCAGCACTGGCTGCCGGGGCCGGCGTCAGGGTTTCACTCTGAGCAATCGGGTTTGATCAGGACCCTGGTCGTCGACCTCGACGACACGTTGATCGCCTCCGCTCAGGCGAGGCGTCGCGGGCGCCAAACCCTGGCCGCCTTCAACATCGATCCCCGGCGCTTTGCCGCCGCTGAGCGACGCTGGTGGCGGGAATACGAGGAACACCGCTCCAGCCAGACCGAGATGCGCCTTGGCCGCTTCCTCGATTTCGGCCTCAGCCCAACCGAAGCAACCGCAGCGGACGCCGCCTATCGCGCCGTGGCGAGCTGCGTCAACCTGCGGCGCGGCGCGCATCGCTTCCTGCGCCTGGCCAGACAGCGTGGGTTACGGACGGTGATTCTCACCAACGGCAGCGCCGATCCCCAGCGCGGCAAGATCGAAGCGGCGGGTCTGGCGAAACTCGTGGATGGAATCCTCGTCAGTGAGGAGGTCGGCTTTCACAAACCCCACCTCGAGCCATTCCGTCGGGCCCTGGGGTTGGTGAACGGCAACCGCGAGTCTGCAGCGATGGTGGGGGACACCCTTTATGCCGATGTGGCCGGAGCCCTCGCCGCCGGCTTCGCGCGGGTCTTCTGGGTCACCTCACGGCCAACCGAGCACCACGATCCGCGGGTCTTCTCCGTGCGCGGCCTGGCGGGGGTCCTACCGCTGTGCGAGTAGTCACGATGGCCGGAGTCTCAGGCGCGGCGACAGCTCGCGGCCTGGTGGTGGTCATTGACGTGCTGCGGGCGTTCACCGTCTCGGCCTTCGCAATCGCGGGGGGAGTGCGGGAGGTGATCTATGTCCCCGACCTGGCAGAAGCGATGAGACTGGCCGAAGAGATAACCGGGGCCGTCCTCTCAGCCGAGGTGGACGGCTACCCGGTGCCCGGCGTTGCGATCAGCAATTCGCCCACCATGGTGGCCGGCACCGACCTGCGGGGCCGGGTGCTGGTGCAGCGGTCGAGCGCCGGGGTGCAGGCGCTGGCGGCGGCAGGGGGAGCGGACGGCCTTCTGGCCGCCAGCCTGGTGGTGGTGTCAGCGACCGCCCGGCAGATCAGGGAGGCCGATCCGGAACTCGTTACTCTGGTGCCCAGCCGCCCCGACCACCAAGAGGATGGGGCCTGCGCCAGCTACCTGGAGGGCCTGCTCAGAGGCGAGGCTCCTGACCTCGAGGCACTGCTGGCGCCGCTCCGCGTGTCAGCCCGCTACGCCAGCCAGGTCCGGGACGAGTGGCCGGGCTTCCCGCCCACCGACCTGGACCTCTCCCTGGTCGCCGACAGGTTCGACTTCGCGCTCCCCGTAGAGCGTGGCGAGCACGGCCGCCTCTGCGTCAGACCGGAAAGCGGACTGTAACGGCCGAGTGAGATCCATCCGACGCCCCAGGGAGCCGGGCCACTGCGCGGCGAAGCCGCCGGCCTGTACCTCATCCGGCCGTTACAGTCCTTGCCGCCTCTCGCTGCCAGTGACGGACTGGGTGCTCGAGCCCATGGTTCTTCTCGTACCTGGCCCAGGAGGCGTCGTAGAGGCTGCCCATGTGGTCGCCGATCTCGGCCACGACCTGATGGGTCAGTCCTGACGAGCGCAACCGCTTGCCCAGAGAATGGATGGCGAAGTCGCGCGCCTCGACGACATTGACGCGCATCGGCTCGGGCACCTCGCCGACGGAATCGAAAGGGAGCTTCTCGTCGGGCGCGATAACGACATCGACGGCGGCGGGGAGAAGAGCGTAGATCCGGCGGGCGATGACCCGCCCCAATTCGGGGTCCTCCTCCATTCGGCGCCGTAGCAGGAGGACGCCGAATCCTATATGGCGCGACTCGTCGCGTGCGACCGCGGTGAACCCGGCCACGAAACCCGGCAGCATATCGATGCGCCTGAGGAGCTGCAGGACCGTGCGCTGGCCGCCGAGCGCCAGGTAGCCCTCGATGACCAGGTGATAGGTCACCACCGCCTCCACGAACGCGACCGGATCCTTCGGGTCCAGTCGACAGCGGTCGATCGCCTGGGCGAGGTCCACGTCGAAGATCTGCCGGTACCCCTCGCGGGTCCGCGGTCGGTAGTTGGCCATCGCCGTCCGGATCCCGCCCTCGTGGCCGAGGACGGTCGCAAAAAAGCGCTCGAAGAACACCGTGTGGCGCGCCTCGTCCGCAAGCTGGGTCGCCAGGAAAATCCGCTCGTCCTCGCGAGGGGCCGCGTGAAGGACCGGCGCCAGGGTGTCGGTGACGATCTGCTCGCCGACGAAGAAGAGTGTGAAGGTGGCCTTCAGCTGCTTTTGAACAGCGGTCGGGATGTTCTGCCACTGGGCGGCGTCGAGCGAGAAGTCGAGATCCGAGACCGCCCACTGCTGAGTCTCCCAGCGATGGTAGAAGGAGGCACTGTCTACTTCTGGACTGAGCAGCGAGTCCATCTGGGTCGTGACGTCGTCCATCGATACGTTAACCAGCTCGCGCAGGGGGGCGGTCTCGACTCTGCGGATCGCGGCGTCGGCATCTGTCATGCGGCTCAGCTTAAGCGGTGAATCCACTCGCGTCGGGCGAACTTGGTCTCCGCCAGCCTCATCGCGGCCGCCAGCTCGCTCTGCGCGATGTGGCCGGGCCCCCCGCCCGCCGCCCGCGCCAGGGCCAGGACAACCTCCATCCGCGGGGCGGTGAGCAGCTCGTCAAGTGGCGACACCTTCTTGTCGGCGCTCCGCACACCCACCGGTGAGCGAGCCGACCGGCCCAGCCGGATCAGCTCACGGAGGCGCTCCGGAGCCATCGAATAGGCCATCGTCACGTGGTGGAGAACGGCGCCTCGGCGGCGAGCCTGGGCGGCGCCGGAAATCTTGCCCTGGGGCGACACGATGTCGTTGATCGGGCGGTAACCGGCATCCACACCGAGTTCGCGAAGCACCTCGACCGCCCAGCTGTCGAGATGGGCGTACGAATCGCGAAACGACATCCCGGCGACCGCAGAGTCGGGGGCGACGATCGACCACGTGATCGTGCGATCGGGCTCCGCCAGCATTGTGCCGCCCCCGGAGAGCCGGCGGCTGATCGTGAAACCCAGCCGCGTCGCCGCCTCCAGATCCACCTCGTTGCCGACCGATTGATTCGAGCCGAGAATCAGGGTCGGCTCCAACCACCCCCAGAAGCGCAGCACCGGAGGCCTGGTTCCGGCCGCGACGGCATCGAGCAGGATTTCATCAAGAGCCATGTGCAGGTGTGAGCGCAGGGGCAGCTCCGGCACCACCGTCAGGGCCTCGATGGGCAGTTGGCGGTTCGGGTCGTGAGGGCCGGCGCCGGCACTGCGGCGAGGCGGCTCAACCGGCGTCATACCTCACTCACATGTATCAGCAAGTGACGCCGATATGACTGTAATGGTGACTGTGGCGTTGTGTATCCTTGCCCCGATGTCAACCCGCAAGCCGAGCGTGTTGCTCGTCGAAGACGACCACAGCACCGCTCAGCTCTATGCCATCAAGCTGCGGATGGATGGTTACCGGGTCGACATCGCCGCCGACGCCGCCACCGCGGGGATCATGTTCGATCGCGCCTGGCCCGATGTGGTCTGTGTCGATTCCCGCCTTCCGGATGCCGATGGCCGCGACGTGGTCACGGCGATGGTCCGCCGCGGGGCAGCCGTGATGCTCCTGACGAATGACCAGGAGGCCTACGAGCGGCCTCCCGCGGGCGTCGCTGCGGCACACCTCAAGTGGCGAACGACACCGGCCGAGCTGTCGGCGTCGATCGCGGAACTGGTCTCAATTCAGAAGCGAGCCGGCTA
>CAXMLP010000040.1:0-2365 GCA_964194225.1 uncultured bacterium
CCCGACCGCCTCTACAACCACGACGCCGAGGACCCCGAGGGGAATTTGCTGATCGGCAAGACGGCGCAGGGGGAGGAGACCTGGCTCAACCGGCGTGCGCTGGAGTCGGACCTGGTGGTCTACGTCAACCTCACCCTGGTCCCGATGGATGGTGGCCAGAAGTCGATGTCGACCGGGCTCGGCTGCTATCGCAGCATCAAGGAGCACCACACGGTCGACACCCTCTTGCACTCGAACAGCTACATGCACCCGCCCGACTCGGCGCTGCACCACTCCTGCATCCGGCAGGGGCAGCTGATCGAGGATGCCGTGCGCGTCTTCCACATTGAGACCAGCGTCAACAACCACGCCTTTCCTGCCATCGCCAACTTTCTCCAGAAGCGCGAGACGGACTGGACCACCGGTGACCAGGCCGCGTTCTACGCGATGAAGCAGGCGACCGACCTCGCCCCGCCCGACATGAAGCGCTCGATCTTTCACTCCATCCAGGCGCCCTACGGGCTGACCAGCGTGCAGGCGGGGCAGGTGGACAAGGTGCATGACAAGACCCTTGAGACGGTGCGTAAGCAGATGCTGGTGCAGGTGGAGGGACAGACCGACATCGTCACGATGGGCATCCCGTACCTGGGGCCCTACAACCCGAACTCGATCCTCAACCCGGTCCTGGTCGTGTGCCTTGGCCTCGGCTACCTGTTCAATCTCTACAAGAACAAGCCCGTGGTTCGCAAGGGAGGCGTCGTCATCATGGCGCACCCCTGCCGGTACGAGTTCCACTCCGTCCACCACCCCAGCTACATCGACTTCTTCGACGAGGTGCTCGCCGACACCATCGATTCCCATGAGATCGAGAAGAAGTACGAGACCCGCTTCGCGCAGGATCCCTGGTATCGGCAGATGTATCGGCAGTCGCACGCCTACCACGGAGTGCACCCGTTCTATGCCTGGTACTGGGCTGCCCATGCCCTGGAGTACGTCGGCGATGTGATCGTCGTGGGCGGCGAGCGGGCCACTGTGCACCGCCTCGGGTTCAAGTGTGCCACCACTCTTGAGGATGCCCTCGAGATGGCCGAGCAGACCGTCGGCCGCCACCCCAGCGTCAGCCACCTGCGAACTCCGCCTCTCTTCCTGGCAGAAGTCGAATAGTGCCCTGGTATTCGGGCGAGGTTGGCGTGGCCGGCCTGGCCCGCCTCGCCTCGGGAATGGTCAGGGACTACCGCTCGATGCGCCGCGGCTTCCACACCGGCGGCCCGCGACCGAAGGATTGGCCCGCCGCCGAGAGCGCCGTGCCGGACCGACCGACCGACCTCGGCTGGGCCCGATTGGAGCCGATGCGCACGGTCCGCCAGCTGTTGCAGAGGGGGATCCTGATTCCCTTCACCGAGGCGATGGCCCACCCCCGGGTCGAGGGACAGGGATGGGTTCGCGAGCTCGACCGGCCCGTCATCATCGCCTCCAACCACACCAGCCACGCCGACACGCCGCTCCTTCTCTATGCGCTGGGCGATCGGGCCCGGGAGAGGACCGTGGTGGCCGCCGCCGCCGATTACTTCTACGAGCGGCGCTGGGTCGGATTCCTGACCAGTCTCATCCTCAACACCTTCCCCTTCTCTCGAACAGGCGGTCCGCAGGAGGTGCTGCACCGCTCCAGCCAGCTGCTCAAATCGGGCTGGAACCTGTTGGTCTTCCCCGAGGGCACCCGCTCGCCGGACGGCACTCTGCAGGAGTTCCGGCCCGGCGTCGGTCACCTCGCGACCGAGAATCGCGTTGACGTGATCCCCATGCACGTTCGGGGTTCCCATCGAATCATGCCCAAGGGGCGCGACATCCCGCTACCCGCCCCAACCGAGATCAAGATCGGCAAACCGCTTCGAGTGACCGACGGGGAAACCTCCCGCGCCTTCGCCGCCCGGGTCGAGAAGGCGGTTCACGACCTCGCCGACGGGCGGGAGACCAGGGAGGTTATGGGCTCGTGGATCGACCGATGGAACGCAACCCAACCAAGACCGACGCGCCGGTAGCCGGCACCGGGATCGAGATGGAGGGGGTCTCCCTTCGTTTCGGTGCATACACAGCCGTCGAGTCGCTCGACCTGGTGGTACCGGCCGGCCAGTTCACCGCCATCGTGGGACCGACGGGCTGCGGCAAGTCATCTCTGCTGAACTTGGTCGCCGGCCTGCTCAGGGCCAGCTCCGGGCGGGTCGCGCTCGACGGCCGGGCGGTTGGCGGGGTGAACCGGCAGGCCGCCTACATGTTCCAGCAGGATGCGCTGCTGCCCTGGAAGTGCGCCCTCGACAACGTGATGCTTGGGCCGACCCTGCGCGGGTCCCCGCGTCGCCAGGCCCGCGAGCAGGCCCGCGAGTGGCTC